>NZ_AZVA01000010.1:0-128094 GCF_000513975.1 Paracoccus sp. J55 | reverse complement strand
CGATCAGCGGCAGGCCGGTCCGGGCGGCCAGCGCCCGGATCACCGGCGCATCCGCCTTGGCCGGGCTGGTCGCCAGCGCATCCGCCGAACCGGCGCGGGCCAGCGCGTCGGCCAGCGAGGCGAGGCTTGCCGCCCGGCGAAAGCCGATGCCCGCGACCCTCATGGCCAGCTCCATTGCGTGACGCTGCGCGCCGGGGTCCAGCCGCGCATCCGGCCGAGCGGCGCGGCCTCCTCCAGTGCGATGCGGGTCAGGCTGCCGCCGCGCGCGGCGTGCAGGGCGATCAGCAGCGCCTCGGTCTCCAGCGTCACCGCGTTCGCGACCAGCCGGGCGGCGGGCAGGGCGTCGATCACCTCCATGCTGGCGCCGCCGCCGATGAAGATCGCGTCGGGTGGCGGCAGATCGCGCAGGAAGTCGGGCGCATCGCCGTGAACCGCGCGCATCCGGCCGGCCAGCCCGAACGCCTCGATATTGGCGGCAATATTGGCGATGCGGTCGGCGCGGGGCTCCAGCGTCACTGCCCGGCCGCCGTTCAGGCACCATTCGACGCTGACCGAGCCCGAGCCGCCGCCGATGTCCCAGAGCATCTCGCCCGCGCGCGGGCCAAGCGCCGCCAGCGTCATCGCCCGGATGGCGCGGCGAGTGATCTGGCCGTCATGGGCAAAGCTGTCGTCGGGCAGGCCGAAGCCGCGCGGCAGGCCCGCGCCCGGCGGCAGGTCCGCCCCATCCAGCGCCACCGCCACCGGGGCTGCGCAGTCCAGCGCGAAGCCGTCGGCCCGCGCCTGCCGGATGCGCTCGCGCGGGCCGCCAAGCGCCTCCAGCACCACCATGCGGGTCGCGCCCAGCCCCTGCGCCACCAGCCATTCGGCAAGCTGGGCCGGCGCGGCGCCGTCGCGCAGCAGGCAGATCGCCCGCGCACCGCGTGCCATCACCGGGCGCAGCCGGGCGAAGGGCGCGGCATGCAGGCCAAGGCAGGCGACCTCCTCCAGCCGCCAGCCCAGCCTTGCGGCGGCCAGCGAAAACGTGCCGGGCGCGGGAAAGGCCCGCCATTCGCCCGCTTGCAGTACGGCGGCGATGCTGCCGCCGGCGCCGTGCCAGAACGGATCGCCCGAGACCAGCGCCGCCACCCGCTTCCCGCGCAAGGCCAGCAGCGGCGCCAGGTCGAAGGGCACCGGCCATTCCCGGCCCCGCGGCCCCGCGATCCCCGCTAGTCCCAGATGCCGGGGGGCGCCGAAGACGATTTCCGCCCGATCCAGCGCATCGCGGCTTGCAGGCGGCAGGCCGGCGGGGCCATCCTCGCCCAGACCGATGATGGAAAGCCAGGGATCAGGCATGACGCGCATCCTTCTGCTGGGCGGCACCACCGAGGCGGGGGCCATGGCCCGCGCGCTGGCCGAGGCCGGGCTGGACGCGGTCTATTCCTATGCCGGCCGCACCAGGAAGCCGGTGGCGCAGCCGCTGCCCATGCGCATCGGCGGCTTCGGCGGGCCCGATGGGCTGGTGGACTATCTGCGGGCCGAGCGCATCACCCATGTCATCGACGCCACCCACCCCTTTGCCGCGGGCATGAGCCGCAATGCCGTTGCCGCCTGCACGGCCACCGGCACGCCGCTGATCGTGCTGGAGCGCCCGCCCTGGGCCGCGCAGCCCGGAGACCGCTGGCTGCACGTTCCCGATTACGCCGCCGCCGCCAAGGCGCTGCCCGGCGACGGTTCGGCGGTGTTCCTGGCCATCGGGCGGCAGAACCTGCAACCTTTCGTCGGGCTGAATCACGTCTGGATGCTGCGCTTTGCCGAGGTGGCGGCGCATCCGCTGCGCGATGCGACGCTGATCGTCTCGCGCGGGCCCTTCACCGTCGCGGGCGACATGGCGCTGATGCGCCGCCACGCCATCGCCCATGTCGTCGCCAAGAATGCCGGGGGTCAGGCCGCCCAGGCCAAGCTGGCCGCCGCCCGCGCCCTTGGCCTGCCGGTGGTGATGATCGACCGGCCCGCGCTGCCGCTGCGCCGCGTCGTCGCCACGCCGGCCGAGGTCATGGCCTGGCTTCATGGCGCGGATCGCGGCGTATAGACCCAGGGGCCGACCCGGCGGGTGGCGCTGCTGCCTAGGATGACCAGGCTGCGCATGTCGGCCATCTCGGGCCGCGCCTCGGCCAGGGTGACGGTGCGGATCGCCTCGTCCGGGGTCGAGACGGCGCGGGCGAAGGAGATCAGCCGGTTCGGCCCGCAGCATTCGCGCAGGATCTGCAGCGCGCGGGCGAAACCTTCGGGCCGGGATTTCGAGCGCGGGTTGTAGAAGGCCATGGCGAAATCCGCCTCGGCCGCCAGCCGCAGGCGCTTTTCGATCAGCGCCCAGGGTTTCAGATTGTCCGACAGGTTGATGGCGCAGAAATCATGGCCCAGCGGCGCGCCGATCCGCGCGGCGGCGGCCAGCATGGCGGTGATGCCGGGCAGGATGCGGATCTCGGGGGCCTCCCCACGCCCCTCCAGCGCCTCGAAGAGGGCGGAGGCCATGGCGAAAACCCCCGGATCGCCCGAGGAGACCACCACGACCCGCTTGCCGTCCGCCGCCAGATCCAGCGCGAGGCGCGCGCGGTCCAGCTCGACCCGGTTGTCCGAAGGGTGCAGCGCCAGCCCCGCGCGCGGGGCGACGCGGGCGACATAGGGGATGTAGCCCACGACATCGGTCGCCTCGGCCAGCGCCGCCCGCACCTCGGGGGTGACCAGCGCCTCCGCGCCCGGCCCGAGGCCCGCCACCGCGACCCAGCCCGTCATTCGGCGGCATCCGCGGCAGAATCGGCCAGCGGCCGGCGGCCGTTGCCATGCACCAGCACGGTGGCGAAATAAGGGCAGGCCTCCAGTTCGGCCTGCGCCAGGGGGGTCACGCGCTGGCTGGGCATGGTGCCGCGCTCGACCAGCCAGGCATCGGCCATGCGCCCGGCCGAGGCCAGCGCGCGGGCGATCTTGGGCAGGTTGCGGCCGGTCTTCATCACCACCACCGCGTCGGCGGCGCGCATGTGGCGGGCCAGCTCGGCCTCGGGCAGGGTGCCCATCAGCACGGTCATGGCGTCGTCGCCCCAGGTCATCGGCTGGCCGATGGCGTTCCAGCAGCCGGTCATGCCGGGAATGCCGGGGATGATCTCGACCGGGACGATGCCTTGCAGCCGCGCGTGCAGATGCATGAACGAGCCGTAGAACAGCGGGTCGCCCTCGCACAGCACCACCACGTCGCTGTCGGCGGCCAGGGCGGCCAGCCGCATTGTCCAGTCGTCGTAGAAACCCGCAAGCAGCCGGTTGTATTCCGGGCTGTCGAAGGGGATCTCGGTCGTGACCGGATATTCCATCGCGTGTTCGGCCACGTCCGGGGCCAGCATCTCGGCCACGATGCGGCGGGCCTGGCCGGCGCGGCCCTTCTTGCGGAAATAGGCGATCTGCCGCGCGCCGCGGATGGCCCGGTCGGCGCGGACCGAGATCAGGTCGGGATCGCCGGGGCCAAGCCCCGCGCAAATGATTTTGCCCATGGTCATTCCTTCCGGCTGGCCAGCGCGTTGACGGCGGCGACGGTGATGGCCGAGCCGCCCAGCCGCCCGCGCACCACCAGCGCCGGCGCGGGCAGGTCGTCCATCAGCGCCGCCTTGGATTCCGCCGCGCCGACGAAGCCCACCGGGCAGCCGATGATCGCCGCCGGACGCGGGCAGGCCGGATCGCGGAGCATGTTGAGCAAGTGGAACAGCGCCGTCGGCGCATTGCCGATGGCGACCACGCTGCCGGCAAGGTCGTCGCGCCACAGCTCCAGCGCCGCGGCGCTGCGGGTATTGCCCATCTGCGCCGCGAGGTCCGGCACGCGCGGGTCGTTCAGCGTGCAGATGACCCGGTTCGCGGCGGGCAGGCGGGCGCGGGTGATGCCCTCGCTGACCATGCGCGCATCGCAGAGGATCGGCGCGCCGCCTTCCAGCGCCTGACGCGCCGCCGCGGCCATGCCGGCCGAGAAGACCACGTCGCGTTCCAGCCCCACCAGCCCGGCGGCATGGATCATGCGCACCACCACCGGCTCTTCCTCGGCGGAGAAGCGGGCGAGGTCGGCCTCGGCGCGGATGGTGGCGAATGACTGCGCGTAGATCCGGGCGCCGTCGGTTTCGTATCGGTGCAGCATCGGGGTTTCCTGGGGCGGCTATCGGAGAAGGGGCGGGATGCGGTCCGGCGCGAGCCCGGCCAGCGCGGCGGCATCGCGGGGCCGGCCGTTCCGGATCAGGTCGAAGCGGTCGGGGCCGGTGGCGACCAGCGTCACCGAGGCGGCGCCCTGACAGGCGCAGCCCTTGGCGCAGCCGCTGACATGCAGGCTCTGGCCGGGGGCAAGGCGCGGCGCCAGGCTGCGGGCCAGGGCGCGGACATTGGCCAGCGCCTGCGGGCAGCCGGGCGCGCCGGTGCAGGCATGGATGCGCAGCAGCGGGTCGCCGGGGTCGAGGATGGCGCCGCCGATATGCGGGCGGCTGGCGCCCTCGATCAGCAGCGCCCGCCACGGCGTCAGGCGCAGCGGGCCGAGGGCGGCGGCCTCGGCCAGTTGCCGGGCGGTGATCTGGCCGAAGGCGAAGCCCAGCAGCCAGCCGTTCGGCGCCGGGCCGGGACCGGCCGGATCGGCGCCGGCGGTTCCGGTGGCGCTGTCGCATGGGTATTTGCACAACAGAGAAGGCGGGAGCGGCGTCGCGCCGGGGGCCGGGTCGGGGGCGTGGCGCAGGTGGTCGCGCATCCGGCCGCGGCCGTCCCGGACGCCGCCCTGCGTGAACCAGCGCGCCAGTTCGACGGCGCGGGCGGCGGCCTGGGCGGCGTTCCGGGCCGGCAGCGCCCAGTCGCCGCCATCGGGCAGGACCAGCCAGCCCGGACCCTGCGGGCGCAGGCGGATATCCGCGGGCGTCCCAGCCAGCACCGGCGGGTCGGCATCGACGGCGAAGCCGAACTTGCCGGGCACCGGCGGCGCGTCGGGCGCGGTCATCGCCCGGGCGATGGTCTCGGCCGCCTGCCAGGCTGCGCCGCCCAGGGGGGCGAAGGGCGACAGGATCACGTTGCGCCGCGCCTCGGCCTCGGGGCTGTCGTCGAGCAGGCCGAGGCGGGCGAGCGCGGCGGTCGCCTTGCCATGTCCCCGGGCGTCGAGGCCGCGCAATTGCAGGTTGGCGCGGCTGGTCAGGTCCATCATGCCGTTGCCGTGGCTCCAGGACAGGTCGGCGATGGCCTGCGCCTGCCAGGGTTCCAGCCGTCCGTTTCGGGCGCGGATGCGCAGGACCAGCCCGTCGCCGGACGCCATCGGCCGCAATGCGCCGGGGCACCAGCCCTTGACCTTGAAGCTCATGGCGCCGCCCCTGCCAGAACCGAATTGCGCCGCGTGGTCCAGAGGCCCGAATCGAGCAGCCGCGCGAAGAGCGCGCGCATGGCGGCCAGCGCGGCCGGGTTTTCCCGCTGCATGAAGGCCAGGACATCGGGCCGGCCCAGCGTCGCGTCGTGATAGAGGTCGAAGAGGTGCCCGGGCACCACCCCGGCCAGATTGGCGAAGGCGGCCATGTGGTCGAGCGTCGCCGCGATCTCGGCCGCGCCGCGGAAGCCGTGCCGCATCATGCCGTCGGCCCAGGCCGGATTGGCGGCGCGGGCGCGGGTGACGCGGGCGATTTCCTCGGTCAGGCTGCGGGCGCGGGGCTGGCCGGGGCGGGTGGCGTCGAGGTGGTAGAGTGCGGGCGCCGGTGCGCCGATCCGGGCCATGGCGGCGGCGAAGCCCGCCTCGTGCGCGGCATAGTCGCCGGCCAGAAGCAGGTCGGATTCCGGCAGGTCCTGCGCGTGGACGAAGGCGTCGGCCCGGGCCAAGCGGTCGCGGATCGCCTGCGGCTGGTGGGTGATCCGGCCATCGGCGGCGATGGCATGGGAGGAGGCGGCCAGCCACGCCTCGCCCGCCGCCTGCCGGGCCTCATCGGTGAAGCTTTCGGCCAGGTCGGCGAGGCCGAGGCCGTAGAGCCCCGGTTTCGGGCCGAAGACGCGGGACGCGCGGGTCCGGTAGGGATTGTCCGCCGGGGTTTCGTCGCGGGTGGAGAGCGCCTCGGCCCCGGTCTCGAAAAGCTGCGCGAGGCCGGGGAAGATGTCGCGGAACAGGCCCGAGACCCGCAGCGTCACGTCGATCCGCGGCCGGCCGAGCTCGGCCAGGGGCAGGATCTCGACGCCCGAGACGCGGCCCGAGACGGCGTCCCAGCGCGGGCTGAGCCCGGCCAGATGCAGGGCCATGGCGAATTCCTCGCCCGCCGTGCGCATGGTGGCGCTGCCCCACAGGTCCACGACCAGCCCCTTGGGCCAGTCGCCGTGATCCTGCAGGTGCCGGCGCAGCAGCTCCTCGGCCAGCTTCACCCCTTGGGCATGGGCATTGCGCGAGGGGACGGCGCGCGGATCGACGGCATAAAGGTTGCGCCCGGTCGGCAGCACGTCCAGCCGCCCCCGCGCCGGCGAGCCGGAGGGGCCGGGCGCCACGCGATGGCCCGAGAGCGCCCGGGCCAGCCCCTCGGTTTCGCCGGCAGCGGTGCCATAGACATGCAGCCCGTCGCCGAAACGGCTGTCCTTGAGATCGCAGAGGAAGCGGTCGATCAGCGGGATCGCCTCGGCCGGGGCGGCATCGGGGGGCAGGCCCAGGTCGGCTTCCACCCCCGCCGCGCGGGCCTCGTCGCGGATGGCCGCGATCAGCCGGTCGCGGCGGCGCGGGTCCAGCCCGTCGGCTGTGGAATATTCGTCCAGCAGCCGCTCCAGATGCGTCAGGTTCTCGGGGATGGCGGAGTCGACCAGCGGCGGCGGCAGGTGGCCCAGCGTCACGGCCGAAAGCCGGCGCTTGGCCTGCGCGGCCTCGCCGGGGTCGTTGACGATGAAGGGGTAGATCACCGGCAGGTCGCCCAGCAGCGCCTCGGGCCAGCAGGTGTCCGACAGCGCCACGGATTTCCCCGGCAGCCATTCCAGCGTGCCATGCGCGCCCATGTGGATCAGGGCGTCCGCCTGCGTCCGCAGCCAGAGGTAGAAGGCGACGTAGTCGTGGCGCGGCGTGCGCGTCAGGTCGTGGTAATCGTCGGCGCGGGTCTTCACCTCGCCGCGCTCGGGCTGCAGGGCGATCAGGTCGGCGCCGTGGCGGAGGGCGGCGAAACGGAAGCCCTCGGCCGGCGGTTCGCCCCATGCCGCCTGCAGGTCGTCCTGCAGGCGTCGCGGCAGGCGGGCCAGCGCCTGCCGGTAATCCGAAAGCGGCCAGTGGATGCGTTCGGTGGTAAGCCGGTGGCCGAGGGCGTCATGCGCAAGCCAGAGGATCGCGCCGCAGGATGCCAGCGCGTCCAGTCCCACCGCATGGGCGAGCTGATGCGCCTTGCCGGGATAGGTGGACAGCACCACCGCCCGCCGCGGCGCCGGCAGGCCGAGCCAGGCCTTGATGCGCGCCACCGCAGCCTCGATGCGGCCCGTGTCCGGGGCGTGGATCACGCGGGCGAATTGCAGGTCGGGGTCGCGCTCTTGCGGTTCCTTGAAGCTGATCGCGCCCAGGAAGATGCGGCCATCGACCTCGGGCAGCACGACATGCATGGCCAGATCGGCGGCGGAAAGGCCGCGCTCCTCGGCCGCCCAGAGCGCGCGGGGGGCGGTGGACAGCGCCACCTGAAAGACCGGGCAATCCGCGCCGTCGAAGGGCGTCGCGCCCGCATCGTCGCGGGCGGAAAAGGCGGTCAGGTTCACCACCGCCGCAAGCCCGGGCAGATGCGGCGCCAGCCAGCCGGCGAAGCCCGGCGCCTTGAGCGAGGGCGCGAAGACCCCGGTCGCGGCAAGGCCGGCCCCGCGCAGGGCGCGGATCATCGCATCCACCGGCGCCATGTCGGCTGCTGTCAGGTAGCTGCGATAGAAGCTGACCAGCAGGCCGGGCCCGGGGCGGTCGATCACGCCGCGGTCGGGGTCGTAGAAGCCGAAATCCGGGATCGCGGCCTCGCCACGGACCGGGGCGGCGGGCAGTCCTGCCGCCTGCGCCAGCTCCGCCAGCGCCATCTGCGCCGCGACCGCGCCGCCCTGGTCGCACAGCGCCGAAAGCCGGCGCAGCAGCGGTGCCGGCAGGGTGGAAAACCGGTCCAGCGTCGGATCGGGCCGGCCGTCCGCCGGCAGGAAGGCCAGCGCGATGCCGTGCCTGCGCGCCAGATCCTGCAGGCTGGCCACGCCATAGGGCCAATAGGGCTCGCCGCCGATCAGCCGTACCAGCACGGCGCGGGCGCCGGACAGCGTCGCCTCGACATATTGATCGACCGAGACCGGGTGCCGCAGCGCCGAGAGGTTGCAGAGCCGCAGCGTGGGCAGGCCGCCGGCTGCCCGGTGCCAGCCCGCCGCGAAAGCGCCGAGGTCGCTGTCGGAATAGGACAGCACCACCAGCTCTGCGGGGCTTTGGCCGGGGTCGGTCGGGACCTCGGTTTCCTCAAGCCCACGGCTTTCGCGGAAGACGACGTGCATCGTCAGGCCGCCAGGATCGCCCGGATCGCGGCCTCGTCGATATCGTCATGCTCGGCGATGACGACAAGGCGCGAGGCGCGGGGGCCGTCGCCCCAGGGCCGGTCGTATTGGTGGCGCACCCGCTCGCCCACCGCCTGGACCAGCAGGCGCATGGGCTTGCCGGCGACGGCGACATGGCCCTTGACGCGCAGGATGTTCTGGTCGCGGGCCAGCCGCTCGATGCGGGCGGCAAGCTCGGCGGGGTCGGCGATCTCGGCCAGCTCGATCACCATCGAGTCGAAATCGTCATGTTCATGGTCCTCGGCGCCGTCGTGATGGCTGGGGCGGGCGGCAAGGTCGTCCTCGGCCGCCGCACCCAGCCCAAGGATCACCCGCGGGTCGATCACCCCATCGGTCAGCGGCAGGATCGGCAGCTTGCGCGGCGCCTCGGCCTCGATCACCGCGCGGGCGGCGGCCAGCCCGTCCTCGCCGGCCAGGTCGGCCTTGGAGAGCAGGACGATGTCGGCGCAGGCGATCTGGTCCTCGAACACCTCGGACAGGGGCGTTTCGTGGTCGAGGCTGTCGTCGGCGGCGCGCTGCGCCTCGACGGCGGCCTCGTCCGGGGCGAAGCGGCCGGCGGCCACGGCCTCGGCATCGGCCAGCGCGATCACCCCGTCCACGGTGATGCGCGAGCGGATCGCCGGCCAGTCGAAGGCTTTCAGCAAGGGCTTGGGCAGGGCAAGGCCCGAGGTCTCGATCAGGATGTGGTCGGGCTTGACGGGCATCGCCATCAGCCGCTCCAGCGTCGGGATGAAATCGTCGGCCACGGTGCAGCAGATGCAGCCGTTCGACAGTTCCATGATGTTCTCGGCCGGGCAGTTCTCGTCCGCGCAGGATTTCAGGATCTCGCCGTCGACGCCCATGGTGCCGAATTCATTGACCAGCACCGCCAGCCGCTTGCCCTGCGGGTTCAGCATCAGGTGGCGGATCAGCGTGGTCTTGCCGGCGCCGAGAAAGCCGGTGATGACGGTCACGGGGGTCTTGGTCAGGTCGGTCATGGGCTACCCAATCGGAGGAATGCGCGCGAGGCTGCGCTTGCGGAAAATCGTGACGCGCTCGCGCCAGGGCACGATGCCGTCGGGGGCGCCGGCATAGGCGGCGGCGCCGGCCAGGATCTCGGGCGCGTCCTCGGCCGACATGCGGCCATAGACATAGGTCCAGCGGCCGGGCGCCGACAGCGCGATGGCCGCGCCGCTGGCGCAGGCCGACAGGCATTCGACCGGGACGATGCGCACGCCGTCGGGGGCCCCTTCGGCGGTCAGCGCGTCATGCAGCCGCGCGCCGGGCACCGGCTCGCCCTCAAGCACCGGCTGGCCGGCGCGGCAGGTGATGCAGACATGCAGCGTGACTGTCATGCGCCCTTCATCCGTTGTGGCGGCAGGGCGCAGGGGCGCGAATGCCCCAAGCCCCAGCGGGAACACCCCGTCCGCCGGTCAATCCTTCTGCGCTGGCAGGTCTCCCGGCTTGCGGATTCGGGCCTTGGCCCACGGCCGCCCCACCTTCCCGGCTTTCGCCAGTGGCTTCGGGGCGACCTCTCCGGTCACGGTCGCGGGGGCGGCTGCTTCCAGGCGGTTGCCTGTCGCATTCCCTCTTCGCCTGTCATAGGACAGGAACCAGCGCCCCCTGTCTGTGCGCGCCCGGTCCCGACTTGTCAAGCGAAGGAGTGCCCGATGCAGACCGACGACAACGCCCGCCATACCGAGAAGATGGCGAAGATCAAGGCCGCCCGCGACAGGATGATGGCCGGGAAGCAGGGCGAGAAGGGGCTGGTCATCGTCCATACCGGCAAGGGCAAGGGCAAGTCCTCCTCGGGCTTCGGGATGATCCTGCGCTGCATCGCCCATGGCATGCCCTGCGCGGTGGTGCAGTTCATCAAGGGCGCCTGGGACACCGGCGAGCGGCGGCTGCTGACCGCGCATTTCGCCGATCTGTGCCAGTTCCACGCCATGGGCGAGGGCTTCACCTGGGAAACGCAGGATCGCGAGCGCGACATCGCCGCCGCCCGCGCCGGCTGGGAAAAGGCCAAGCAGCTGATCCGCGAACCCTCGATCCGCATGGTGCTGCTGGACGAGATCAACATCGCCCTGCGCTATGACTATCTGGATCTGGACGAGGTGCTGGCCTTCCTGCGCGACGAAAAGCCGCCGATGACCCATGTCGTGCTGACCGGGCGCAATGCCAGGCCGGAACTTATCGCGCTGGCCGATCTTGTGACCGAGATGGAGCAGGTCAAGCACCCGTTCCGCGACGGGATCAAGGCCCAGCCGGGCGTGGAGTTCTAGGAGCATGGAGAAATCGCAGGACAAGCCGAAGCTGCTTTCGGGCGGCAACCCGCAAATCCCCAAGGGCTATGGCGAGGCGCCGCTCCGCGCCTATATCGCCGCCATGCCGGGCTGGAAGCAGGAGATCGGCCAGAAGCTGGACGAGATCATCACCCGCACCGTGCCGGGGGTGAAGAAGGCGGTGAAATGGAACTCGCCCCTTTACGGGGTCGAGGAGGGGCACTGGTTCCTCAGTTTCCATTGCATGACGAAATACATCAAGATCGGCTTCTTTCGCGGCACGCAGCTTGAGCCGATGCCGCCGGTCGCCTCGAAACATCCGGAGGTGCGCTACCTGCACATCCCCGAGGGGCCTTTCGACGAGGACCAGTTTGCCGACTGGGTGCGGCAGGCCAGCCGCCTGCCCGGCGAGAAGATGTAGGGCTCAGCGCCGCTGCCAGTCCCGCGCGGTGTTTTCCTGCCAGCCCGCGCGGTGCAGCAGCGGCGTGTCGTCGGTGAATTCGGGCCAGCCGAGGCAGAGGAGTGCCGAGAACTCCCAGTGGTCGGGGGCTTGCAGCAGTGCCGTGATCCGCGCCGGATCGAGGATCGAGACCATGCCGAGGCCCAGGTTGCGCACCCGCGCCGCCAGCCACAGCGCATGGATCGCCATGGCCGTCGATTGCCGCAGGGTTTGCGGCATGGTGGCGCGGCCGAGGCCATGGCCCTCGGCCGGGTCGATCCGGGTGAAGACGGCCAGCCAGACGGGCGCGCGGTCCAGGCCGGCCAGCTTCAGCGCATCGTATTCCTGCCGCTGCCGGCCCTGATAGCGGTTGGCGGCCTCGGCATTGCAGCGCAGGAAATCGGCGCGGATCTCGGCGCGCAGCGCCGGGCTTTCGACCCGGATCACCCGCCAGGGCCGGGCATTGCCGACCGAGGGCGCCAGTTCCATCGCCGCGCGCAACTCGTCCAGCAGCGGCTCGGGGATGGGGTCGTCGCGGAAATGCCGCACGTCGCGGCGCCAGCGCAGGATGCGCTCCAGTGCGGCGCTGTCCTCGGGGCCGAACTCCATCAGGACGCCGCGCAGATGGCGCTGTCGGGCAGGCCCGCGGCCCCGGCGCGGATGGCGATCGGCCGGTCGGGCACCGTCAGCTCGACGGCGAGCGGCTGGCCGGCAACCGTCAGCGGCCGGTGGTCGTTCGCGTTCAGCTCGACCCGCAGCCGGTCGCCGGGCGCGAGCGCGTCGAGGTGATGGGCCGGGCCGTAGAGCCGGGCGATCTTGCGGCCGTTCAGGTAAAGATGCGCGTGCCCCTCGCCGGGCCGGTCGGCCAGCCCGGCATGTTCGGGGGCGAAGCAGAAGCCGGGACTTTGCAGGAACAGGTTCCAGCCCGCGACGCTGTCGGGCTCCAGCCGGGCCGAGGCGGTGGCGCTGCCAGCAGGCAGGTCGATGGGCGCGCCGTGGTCATGCGCCGCGGCCTGCGCGCCATGGCCATGCGCGCCGTGGTCGTGACCGTCCAGCGTGATGCCGTTGGCGGCGGCGATGACGAAGCCCATGCCGCCGCCGAAGATCAGGCCGATCAGCAGCATCGGGATCGAGCGATCCATGTCTGTCCCCCCGGTTCATGGAAAGGGCCGGGCACGGCTGCGCGCCCGGCCGGAAGGGCTGCGGCCCGGATCAGGCGGCTTGCGGAAGGGGCGCGCGCTGCCCCTCGCGCTGCCAGAACCAGCCGGCCAGCAGGCCGAGCACCGCCCAGGCCAGGGCGCCGGCCCCCAGCGCGCGGCCGGCGAATTCGGCCGAAAGCTCGGGCGGGACCGGGCCGGCATAGCTGTCGGGCTGCGGCGCGCCGATCAGATGCGGCGCCAGGATCAGCACGATTGCCACGCCCCAGGCCGGCCAGCCCCTGCCGAAGGCGATCAGCCACAGAGCAAGCCCGGTGGCCAGTGCCGTGCCCAGCCACCAGATGGCGCGGATCTGCACATCGGCGGCGGCGACGCCCGGCACCTCGGGGGCAAGGCCGAAGGCGGGGGCGAGCTGCATGGTCAGGTAGCCGGCAAGACCCCAAAGCAGCCCCCGCCGCGCCGTGACCGCATTGCCCTGCGATTCGGCAACCGCCATCAGCGCCACCAGCATCAGCCCGTAGCCGGCATAGACCAGCATGGTGAACAGCACCGAAAGCATGTTGCGGGTCCATTCGAAGGGGCCGAGATCCTGATGCGCGCTGACGGATTCGGCGCCGAAATGCGCCAGCTGCCCGGATTCGTAAAGCTCGGCATGCAGCAGCACCGGCTGCACGAACCAAAGCTGCAACAGGGCGGCAATCAGCCCCGTTGCAGCGCCAGCGATCAATCCGCTGGTCAGAATGCGCGAGAACATGTCAGTGGCAGGGGAAGCCGGTGGCGTGACGCACGTCATGTGCGGCGTCATGCAGGGTTTCGGCCTGCACCAGCCCGGACATGAAGATCAGCCCGAAGCCGATGGCGAAGGCGGCGATGGCGGGAAACAGCACCGAGGCGCGGCTGGCCCCCGCGGCGGTCATGGGTTTTGCGGTCATCTGCGACCCTTTCCTTATGTCGTCCAACCCGACGACGTTGCGGTTTTGCGCATCGGCAGGTCTCCTGGCTTGCGGGTCACGGCAGACGCCCGCCTTCCCGGCCGGTTGGCCAGTGGCATGATGGGCGTCCGCTCTCCGCTTACAGTCGCGGGGGCGGCTGCGGATTTGGCCCCGGATGCCCCGGGCCGCACCGCATTCCCTTTTGGCCCCGGAAAGGGGCACCGATACACGCATATGTTACCTGCGCCGCCGCCGCGGCGGCAAGCGGAATCGAGGACCGGGCGGCGGGCCGGCGGGCGGCGCTGTCGCATGGGTATTTGGAGAACGAAGAAGATGCCCGAGGGATCGCGCGGGGATCGAGGCAGGCGGGCTTGTCCGGATCACGGGGCCGGCGGCCAGTCCAGATCGACCCAGACCAGCCGGTGCGCGGAAGCGGCCAGGGCGGCCTCGGCCAGCGGGCCCTCGGCCGGCCAGAACACGCCCGCGTCCAGCACCGTGAGGCCCTTGGCCGGCAGGACGTAATCGACGCGCAGGTTGCCGGGCGGCTTGTCGTCGGGCCAGTCGCCGGTATCCAGCGCC
This sequence comes from Paracoccus sp. J55, assembly GCF_000513975.1. NCBI lineage: Bacteria > Pseudomonadati > Pseudomonadota > Alphaproteobacteria > Rhodobacterales > Paracoccaceae > Paracoccus > Paracoccus sp. J55. The sequence goes on along the minus strand of NZ_AZVA01000010.1, from coordinate 114,179 downwards.
GGATCGCCCTTGTGGCGGTCGTTCACGCCGCCCTTTGCTGCCGCCCCGCCGGCGCTACGGGGCCGGGGGTCGGTGACATGCGCCATGATCCGGGCCAGCGCCTCGGGCCGGCCCTCGCTGTCCATGGGGTCGAGATTGAGGTTGCCGGCCAGCACGAAAGGGCCGCCCGGCAGGTGGTGCAGCCAGAAGGCCAGCTCGTCATGGTTGCGCCGGCCGTTCAGGTCCTCGGGCCCATCGAAGACCGGCGGCGTCGCGGACATGGCGAGCAGGTGGAGCGGGTTGCCCCTCACCGTCACGACCGCGTCCCAATGCGCGGTCGAGGACAGCCGGCGGATCGCCGCCACCTTCTCGGGCAGCGGCGGCATCAGGTGGCCGGGCAGGTCGCGCCACAGGGCGCCGGTGTAATCCGTGACCGGCCCGATGGGATGGCGCGACAGGATCGCCATGCCGCCCTGGCCCGAGAATCTGCCATAGCCCTCCGCGTCGTCCGCCGTGCCCAGCCGCCCGTCGGCGTTCAGGTCCAGCCCGGTCGTCATGCCGGAATTCGGTCGCGCCGCGAAACGGTGCGGATAGTCCAGCCCGGCCCGGGCCAGCCTTGCGGCAAAGGCGTCCAGCGCCCGGCCGTCCAGATCCCAGTCGAAATCGGTCAGCAGCAGGATGTCGGGCCGGGTCTCGGCCAGCACGGCGACGACCGCGGCGACCTGCGCATCCTCGCGACCGAGGTCGCGCAACAAAAGCCCCGGCCCGTCGCGCGACAGGTCGGGGCTGTAGGTGGCGATCCGCAAGGGCTCGGCATGGGCGGCAAGGCCAAGGACGGCCAGCAGGACCGCCCCGGCAAGCGCCCTTACACCCAAGGCCGGCTCTGGGCCATCTGCGCCTCGAACGTGTCGATGGCGCTGGCCTTTTCCATGGTCAGGCCGATATCGTCCAGCCCGTTCAGCAGGCAATGGCGGCGGAACGGGTCCAGCTCGAAGGGAAAGCTCTGCCCGTCCGAGGTGGTCACGGTCAGGTTTTCCAGGTCCACGGTCATGCGGGCGTTGGCGCCCTTCTTCGCGTCCTCCATCAGCACCTCCACCACCTCGGGCGGCATGACGATGGGCAGGATGCCGTTCTTGAAGCAGTTGTTGTAGAAGATGTCGGCGAAGCTGGTGGAGATCACGCAGCGGATGCCGAAATCCAGCAGCGCCCAGGGCGCATGTTCGCGCGACGAGCCGCAGCCGAAATTGTCGCCGGCGACGATGATCTGCGCCTCGCGGTAAGCCGGCTGGTTCAGCACGAAATCCGGGATCTCGTTGCCTTCGGCGTCGTAGCGCATCTCGTCGAACAGGTTCTTGCCCAGACCCGAGCGGTGGATCGTCTTCAGGAACTGTTTGGGGATGATCATGTCGGTGTCGATATTGACCAGCGGCATGGGCGCCGCGATGCCGGTCAGGGTGGTGAACTTGTCCATGTCTTGATCCTCGCAGAATTGACTGGGGGCGCGCGCGCCCGTTAACCGAGACCCGAGCGGCGCCTGGCGCCATGGCTATACGGGTCTTGCTGATGTTTTTCGGGTTTTCGAGTTTCGCCGCCCTGCGCGCCTGCATCGCGCGCGACTGGACGCCGCAGATCGGCGATCCCGAGATCACCGGCTGGCTGACGGTGCTCTCGTATGTTGTCTGCCTGTTCCTGGCGGTGAAGGTGCTGCGCCGCCGGCCGGCCGGCGCGGCGCGCGGGCTGTGGCTGGCGATCGCCGGGCTGATGGCGTTCCTGGCGCTGAACAAGCAGCTTGACCTGCAGACGGCGCTGACCGCCACCGGACGCTGCATGGCCCGGGCGCAGGGCTGGTACGACAACCGCTACCTGGTGCAGCTGGCCTTCATCGCCGGGCTGGTGCTGGGCGTGGTGCTTGCGCTGATCTGGGCGACGAAGGCCCTGCGCGGGCACATGCGCCGCAACGGCCTTGCCCTGCTGGGGCTGGCCGTGCTGTGCGGTTTCGTGCTGGTGCGCGCGGTGGGTTTCCATCATGTCGATATGCTCATCAGCATGGATTTCGCGAACCTCAAGTTCAACTTCTGGTTCGAGAATGCCGGGCTGGTGCTGATCGCGATCAACGCCCTGCTGCTTCTGCGGCGGGGCCGCTAGGGGCCCCGCCCGAAGCATCAGACGGTTTCCACCAGAAGCTCGCGCACGTCGGTCAGGTGGCCCTTGATGCCCGCCGCCGCCGCCATGACCGGCGACATCAGATGCGTGCGGCCGCCGCGGCCCATGCGTCCCTCGAAATTGCGGTTCGAGGTCGCGGCGCAGCGTTCGCCCGGCGCCAGCTGGTCGGGGTTCATGCCCAGGCACATCGAGCAGCCGGCCAGACGCCATTCGAAGCCGGCGTCGATGAAGATCTTGTCCAGACCCTCTTCCTCGGCCTGCATGCGCACCAGGCCCGAGCCCGGCACGACCATGCCACGCACGCCCGGCGCCAGCCTGTGGCCCTTGAGGATGCCGGCGGCGGCGCGCAGATCCTCGATCCGGCCATTGGTGCAGGAACCGATGAAGACCGCGTCGATCTTGATCTGGTTCAGCGGGGTGCCCGGCTTCAGGCCCATGTAGTCGAGGCTGCGGCGCGCGGCCTCGACCTTGCCGCCCTCGAAATCCTCGGGGGCGGGGACCGTGCCGGTGATCGGCAGCACGTCCTCGGGCGAGGTGCCCCAGGTCACCACCGGGGCGATGTCCTCGCCGCGGATGGTGACGACCTTGTCCCAATGCGCGCCCTCGTCGCTGAAGAGGGTCTTCCACCAGCTGACCGCGGCCTCCCAGGCGGCGCCTTTCGGGGCATGGGGGCGGCCCTTGCAATAGTCGAAGGTCTTTTCGTCCGGGGCGATCAGGCCGGCGCGGGCGCCGCCCTCGATGGCCATGTTGCAGACGGTCATGCGGCCTTCCATCGACAGGTCGCGGATCGCCTCGCCGCAATATTCGATGACATAGCCGGTGCCGCCGGCGGTGCCGGTCCTGCCGATCACCGCCAGCGTGATGTCCTTGGCGGTGACGCCGGGACGCAGCTTGCCGGTGATTTCCACCTTCATGTTCTTGGATTTCTTCTGGATCAGCGTCTGGGTGGCCAGGACGTGTTCCACTTCCGAGGTGCCGATGCCATGCGCCAGCGCGCCGAAGGCGCCATGCGTCGCGGTATGGCTGTCGCCGCAGACCACCGTCATGCCGGGCAGGGTCCAGCCCTGTTCCGGCCCGACGATATGGACGATGCCCTGGCGGATGTCGTTCATCGGGTAATAGTTCAGCCCGAATTCGCGGGCGTTCTTGTCCAGTTCCGCGACCTGGATGCGGCCCTCGGGGTTCTCGATGCCGTCCACGCGGTCGGCGGTGGTGGGCACGTTGTGGTCCGGCACGGCGATGGTCTGGTCGGGGCGGCGCACCTTGCGCCCGGCCATGCGCAGGCCCTCGAAGGCCTGGGGCGAGGTCACCTCATGCACCAGGTGGCGGTCGATATAGAGGATGCAGGTGCCGTCGTCGGAACGCTCGACCACATGGGCGTCGAAGATCTTGTCGTAGAGGGTGCGGGGCGCGCCCGCGTTCGTGTTGCCGGTCATGGCTGTCTCTTTTCTGGAAGACTAGCTGGGAAAGGGCGGAGGGGCCGCAACCTGCGGCAGGGCGCGCAAAGGCGCCCGCCGTCGTCAAAGTCGGGCGGTGACGGACAGGCTTTCGCCGTAGAACCGGCCCGGCAGGCGGGCGCGGTCGTGAATGTCGAAATAGACGAATCCTCGCATGACAGCAGTAATAGGTCGATTTCACGTCATATTCAATATCGCCACACGGTCCTGTTAATTCCAAGTTGGGAAATGGTCCCTATTTTCTATGCAAGGAACAAGAAAGGGACCGATCATGCTGATTCGCATCATCCTGCGGACGATTCCCCTGCTCTGCGTGGCCGCCTTTGCGCTGGCGGTGGGCCTGGAACAGGACCGGCCGGGCCCGGCGCAGGGGGTGGCGGGGGCCGAAACCCGGCAGCTGGCCTGGGGTGCCGGGCAGGTGCGATGCGTCGATCCCTGGGGGAATCTGCCGCTTTCCGCCTGTTCCTCGGCCGAGCCAGCCAGAAATCCGCCGCCGCCACATTGAGCAGGCGCGATTCCGTGCTACATTACTAGGGCCCCGGCGCCGGGGGAGATCGGCGTGATGACCGGAGGATGAACCCCTGTCCAATACCGTCTCGCCGGCTTCTGCGCCGGCTGCGACCACCGCGGAGTCCGGGCTGACGAGCGATCAGCTACTGGGCCGCATTCTTGCCTCTCTTGACGACGACAAGGCCGAAGATGTCGTGACCATCGACCTGCGCGGCCGCTCGGCCATGGCCGATCACATGGTGATCGCCTCGGGCCGCAACGCGCGGCAGGTGGCCTCGATCGCCGAAAAGCTGGTCGAGCGCCTGAAAGAGCAGACCGGCCGCTCGGCCCGGATCGAGGGCAAGGAAACCGGCGATTGGGTGCTGATCGACACCGACGACGTGATCGTCCATGTCTTCCGTCCCGAAGTCCGGGAATTCTACCAGCTGGAAAAGATGTGGATGCCGGCCGACGCGCTGCGCTCGGCCACGCTTGACCGGATGCGTGCCGAACACGCGGCCGAAGAGGCCCGCAAGACCCAGAACTGACCCATGCGCATGGTCATTGCCGCGGTCGGGCGGCTGCGGCAGGGCCCCGAGGCGAAGCTGATCGCCGATTACCTGGACCGTCAGGCCAAGGCGGGCCGCAGCCTGGGCCTGCCCCCCGTGACGCTGGCCGAGGTCGAGGACCGGCGCGGCGGCGGCATGGCGGCCGAGGCGGCGCTGCTGGCCAGGGCCGTCCCCGACGGCGCGGCCCTGGTGGTGCTGGACGAGCGCGGCCAGATGCTCAGCTCTCCGGAATTCGCGGCGCGAATCGCCGGCTGGCGCGACCAGGCCCGGGATGTGGCCTTCGTGATCGGCGGCGCGGATGGCATCGACCCCGGCCTGCGCGACCGGGCCGACCTGGCGATCAGCTTCGGCCGCATGGTCTGGCCGCATATGCTGGTCCGCGTCATGCTGGCCGAGCAGATCTATCGCGCCACCACCATCCTCGCCGGCAGCCCCTATCATCGCGAATGAGTGCAACGCCTTTGAACGATTAAGTTTTTAGGCAGAATGCCGGGAGGGCCCAGGTGAATTTCCCGGGCCTTTCTGCTAGGATGGGCCATCAAGGTCATCAGTTTCCGGGGTATGTCATGATCCCAATCGTCAATCAGATCCACAGCCGGGCCGGCCCCGCCACCCCCCAGGCGGCGCGAGAGGTCGAGGTCGTCGGTCCAACCATCGCCCGCGCCCAGCCCGAAGTGCCGGTGGTCGAGGAATCCGGTGCCGCCGCCGGCGACGTGCCGCTTGGGCGCGGAGGCATCGACCGCTCGCAGCAGACCGAAGCGGCCCCGCCCCGGCGGCAGGCCGTCAAGCCGGCCAGGGCGGCCGAGGATATGGACGGCCCCCAGGATCGCGCCGTGTTCCGTGCCAAGGTGATCAGGTTCCTGACCGCGATCTATGGCGATGACGAATCCTTTCGGCGGGCGCTGAAACTCGGCACCATCGTGATCCGCGCCGCCGAGGATCCGCCCGACCCCGAATTGCGGCCCGAGCTTTCCCTTGCGATCTATCGTCATGGCGCAGAGCAGGCGGATCCGCCTGCCGAGCCTCTGCCCGAGCGCAGCTCAGGCGGCCAGCCGCAAGCTGTCGGCGCGACCGATTTCATCGCCTGGTGGCCGAAATAGCGACGATTGCAATCGTCGCGTCCGGAATTGCGTTGCCCGGCACCGTCGCAGCCCGAATGGCAGCGGCGAGCGGGTGGCGGCTGTCATGGCTCGCCGACTGAAATCAGGCGGTGCACAGGGGGCACTGGGCTGGACCGGGTGACGGTCGATTGCCGGCGCAATTTCGAGATCACGGCTCGCCCGGGCGTCACAGGCGGTCGACAGGTTCGCCAGAGCAGGTTTGCGGCGAACGGGTTTGCGGCGTATCCCGCTCTGGGGCCCGGCCGGAGCAGAAGCCTTAACTGTCTGCTGAAAAAGTCCACGCGTCGGGACAGCCTGCGCCAGGAACCAGAAAACCCGCCACAGACTCGACCGGAAATTCCCGATGCTGAGGCGGATCTTCACCAGATCCGGAACGATTTCCGGCACCATAGCCTTTTCAGAGTTTTCCAGCGGCCTTTTAACGGTTTTACTGCGCCGGTGCGACGCGATGGTCGCAGGCTCGCCCGTTGCCGGCCTTGCGGTTCGCCGCAAGAGCGGGCCGGGCGGCGAGGCGCGGCGGCCGGGCTTCGGCTCGGCGCATCGCCGTCGGCGGGACATGGCCGGAGCGAGTCGTCCATCGGGCCCGAAAGCGAAGGCCCGCGAGGGGCTGCCGGCGCAAGGGGTGCCCCGTCAGGGGCAGGGCACCACCCAGTTGTCGATGATCTCGACCGCCTCGTCCGCGCTTTCGACGAAGCTGATCAGCTCCAGGTCCTCGGGGCTGATGGTGCCGGCCTCGGCCAGCGCCTGCCAGTTGATCACCTTGTGCCAGAACTCCGGCCCGAACAGGATGAAGGGCACCCGCTTCATGCGGCCGGTCTGGATCAGGGTCAGCGCCTCGAACATCTCGTCCATGGTGCCGAAGCCGCCGGGGAAGATCGTCACCGCCTTGGCCCGCATCAGGAAATGCATCTTGCGGATGGCGAAATAATGGAAGTTGAAACACAGGTCGGGCGTGACATAGGCGTTCGGCGTCTGCTCGTGCGGCAGCACGATGGACAGGCCGATCGAGGCGCCGCCCGCCTCATGCGCGCCCAGGTTGCCGGCCTCCATCACCCCCGGCCCGCCGCCGGTGCAGATCACGTTCTCGGCGCCATAGCTTTCCAGGCTGCGTTCCGTCATCAGCCGGGCAAAGCGCCGCGCCTCGTCATAGTAATGCGACAGGGCGGCCAGCTCCGGGGTGCGCGCGCCTTCCCGCCGCTCGGGCGCGGGGATGCGGGCGCCGCCGAACATCACCACGGTCGAGCGGATGCCGCGCGCGTCCATGATCATCTGCGGCTTCAGCAGTTCAAGCTGCAGCCGCACCGGGCGCAGTTCCTCGCGCAGCAGGAATTCGGTATCGGTAAAGGCCAGCCGATAGGCCGGCGCGCGGGTCTGGGCCGTGTCGGGGGTGATCTCGGCCACCGCCACGTCCTGATGGCTGTCGCGGAACGGGTGGCTGCGCTCTTCTAGTTCTGTCATCCAAACCTCTGGCGGGGACCGCCGCACATTGCGCGGCTGCACCCCTCGGCTTATAGCCCTTGGACAGGAGTTTCCACCGTTGAGAGGCCAGACCATGTCGAATGACGCACTTGAAGCCGCCATCGAATCCGCCTGGGAGATCCGCGACCAGATCACCCCCGCGACCAAGGGCGAGGTTCGCGACGCCGTCGAGGCCACGCTGGAGGCGCTGGACAAGGGCGCTCTGCGCGTCGCCGAAAAGCGCGGCAGCGACTGGCATGTGAACCAATGGGCGAAAAAGGCCGTGCTGCTGGGCTTTCGTCTGAAGGACATGGAAGTGCATATGGGCGGCCCGCAGGGCGGCACCTGGTGGGACAAGGTGGACAGCAAGTTTGCCCATTGGGGCCAGGCGCAATGGCAGGCCGCCGGCTTCCGCGCCGTGCCGAACTGCGTGGTGCGCCGCTCGGCCTATATCGCCAAGGGCGTGGTGCTGATGCCCAGCTTCGTGAACCTGGGCGCCTATGTCGACGAGGGCACCATGGTCGACACCTGGGCCACCGTCGGCTCCTGCGCGCAGATCGGCAAGAACGTGCATCTTTCGGGCGGCGTCGGCATCGGCGGCGTGCTGGAACCGATGCAGGCCGGTCCGACCATCATCGAGGACAATTGCTTCATCGGAGCGCGTTCGGAAGTGGTCGAGGGCTGCATCGTGCGCGAGGGCTCGGTCCTGGGCATGGGGGTCTTCATCGGCAAGTCCACCAAGATCGTCGACCGCGAGACCGGCGAGGTCATGTATGGCGAGGTGCCGGCCGGTTCGGTGGTGGTCGCCGGCTCGATGCCCTCGAAGAACGGCGTGAACCTTTACTGCGCGGTGATCGTGAAGCGCGTCGATGCGCAGACCCGCTCCAAGACCTCGATCAACGAGCTGCTGCGCGACTGACCTGTTGCAGCCCTGCACCGGACTCACCCCTGCGTGAGACCGGCGTGAAACCCAAGCGCCGCCGCTGCGTTCAACCCGCACAGGTATCCTGAAAGCGGAGTTTCACATGCAGGGTTTGGGTTGGCTGGCCGCGATCATCGTCGGCGGTCTTGCGGGCTGGATCGCCAGCAGCATCATGAAGGCGGATACGGGGATCATCCTCAACGTCATCCTGGGCATCGTCGGCGCCATCGTCGGCAATGCGCTTCTGGGTCTGGTCGGGCTGAACGCCCAGGCCGGCAGCTGGCTCGCGCAGGGGGTCGCCGGGCTCATCGGCGCGGTGGTGCTGATCTGGCTTTACCGGGCAGTGGCCGGATAGCGAAAACGGGGCGGGGTTTCCCGCCCCTTTTCCTGTCAGGCGGTGAAATCCGCCCGTTTCGCCCCGGTGATGCGGACCAGATCCTCCGGCGCGATGGCGAAGACGTGGCGCGGCGTCCCGGCCGCCGCCCAGACCGTCTCGAAATCCAGCAGTCGCGGGTCCAGCCAGGCCTGGACCTGCCGCAGATGCCCGACCGGCGCGACGCCGCCGATGGCGAAGCCGGTCTCGGCCCGGATCAGGTCCGCATCGGCCTTGCCGAGGCTTTGCCCCGCCAGCGCCGTCGCCTTGGCCGGATCGACGCGATTGCCGCCGGCGGTCAGGAACAGCACGACATGGCCGGTCGTCTCGCCGCGGAAGATGATCGACTTGGCGATCTGGTCGACCGCGCAGCCGACCGCGGCCGCCGCGCCCTCGGCGGTGCGGGCGCTGTCGTCGGTCTCGCGGATCTCGACGGCAAGCCCGGCCGCCTGCAGCGCCGATTGCACCCGCTTCAAGCTCTTGCTCATTGTCTCTCCCTCCGGTTTCGGGCGATATGACGCGAAAATGCAGCAAAGGAAAAGCCATGGCCCAGCAGGTCTACACGCTTCTGGTCGAGGTCGGCCGCGCCGCGGATGACGGACTGCCCGAAGGCGCCAGCGGCGCGGCTTTGGTCTGCTACGCCTCGGGCGTGACCGAGGAGGAGGCGGTGCGCGAGACCGTCGCCATCCTCAAGCAGGCCGGGCTGGCGCCCATCGAGGTCACCGGCCATGGCAGCATCGACGAGCGGCTGGCCGAGGGCCACGAGATCCCCGAGGAGGAGCGCGCCCTGATGGACCGCGCGCTGAACGAGAACGCGGTGATCGTCGCCCAGATGGAGCCGCTCTTTGCCGAGGAGGACGGCTGATCGGGGCCCCTATCCAGCCGCGCCGGGCTGGGCTAGACTGGCCGCAACCAGAAGAAAAGCCCATGAACGAGCAACGGAACGGACAGGCAGAATGACCAGACGCATTTCCCGCATCGCGACCTCGGCCGTGCTGACCATCGCCCTGGCAGGCTGCGGCGTGTCGATGAACCAGGGCCCGGGCGGTGTCGGCGGCAATTTCGGCGGGCTGCCCACGGCGGGCGGGCAGGGCTCCGAGGCCGGCTTCCAGAACTGGGTGCAAAGCTTCCGCCCGCGCGCCCTGGCGGCCGGCGTCTCGCCCGGCACCTTCGACAGCGCCATGGCGGGGGCGCATTACCAGCCCAGCATCGTGGCGCTGGACCGCAAGCAAAGCGAATTCACCAAGCCGATCTGGGACTATCTCGACGGGGCCATCGGCACCCGCGGCGCGACCGGCCGGGCGAAGGCCGCGCAATATGCCGGCACGCTTTCGGCCATCGAGGCGCGCTACGGCGTCCCGCGCGAGATCGTGCTGGCGGTCTGGGGCATGGAGTCGAATTTCGGGGCCAATCGCGGCAATACCCGGATCGTGCCGGCCTTGGCGACGCTGGCCTATGATGGCCGGCGCGGCGAATTCTTCGCCGGCGAGCTGGTGGCGGCGCTGCGCATCATCCAGTCCGGCGACGTGGACAGCGCCCATATGGTCGGAAGCTGGGCCGGGGCCATGGGGCATACGCAGTTCATGCCCTCGTCCTTCCTCTCCCACGCCGTCGATTTCAACGGCGACGGCCGCCGCGACATCTGGTCGGACGACCCGACCGACGCGCTGGCCTCGACGGCCAGCTACCTGCGCCAGAACGGCTGGCGCCCCGGCCAGAGCTGGGGGACCGAGGTCATCCTGCCGCAGGGCTTCGACTTCAACCAGGCCGGCAAGTCGGTGCAGCATTCCGGCAGCCAATGGGCGGCGATGGGCGTGCGCACGGTCAGCGGCGCGCCGGTGCCCTCGGGCTCGATCCTCGCACCGGCGGGATCGCGCGGCCCGGCCTTCCTGATCACGGAAAACTTCCGCGCCATCCTGAAATACAACGCCTCGGACAGCTACGCCCTCGGCGTGGCCTATCTGGGCGAGGCCATCGCCGGCCGCCGCGGCATCCAGGGCAGCTGGCCGCGCGGCGACCGCACGCTGTCGAACAGCGAAAAGGCCGAGATCCAGCGCCTGCTGATGGCCCGCGGCTTCGACACCGGCGGCGTGGACGGCAAGCTCGGCAGCCAGTCGACCGAGGCGATCAAGGCCTTCCAGCGTTCCCGCGGCGTGACGCCCGACGGCTATGCCGATACCCGCCTGCTGGCCATGCTGCGCAGCTAAGGAAAAGGGGCGGCCCCGAAAGCCGCCCTTCTTGCTTTCTCTGTTTCACAAATACCCAAACCGGCCGCGCAACCGGCGCGGTCAGGCCAGGATTCCGCGAAACTCGCCCAGCACCCGCGCATAGACCTCGCGCTTGAAGGGCACGATGCTGTCGACCAGATCCACCGCCCGCATCCATTGCCAGCGGTCGAATTCGGGATGCGCGGTCGCGATGCGGATGGCGTCGTCGGGGCCGAGGAAGCGCATGGCGAACCATTTCTGCTTCTGCCCGCCGTATTTGCCCTTCCAGACCTTGCCCAGCAGCTCGGGCGGCAGGTCGTAGGTCACCCAATCGGGCGTTTCCGCCACCACATCGACCAGATCGGTGGTCACTCCGGTTTCCTCGACCAGCTCGCGCAGGGCCGCCTCGCGCGGGGTCTCGCCGCGGTCGATGCCGCCTTGCGGCATCTGCCAGGCCGGGCCGGGATTGTCGATGCGCTGCCCGGCAAAGACCAGCCCCGCCGGGTTGATCAGCACCACCCCGGCGCAGGGCCGGTAGGGCAGGCCCGAGGGGCCCAGCAGATCGCCGCTCATTCCGCTTGCGCCCCCTGGGCCGCGTCCTCGCCGGTGACGGCGGGTTTCGCGGCCTCGGGCACGGCCTGGGCATGGTAATCCACCGCCGCCAGGCCCTTGAGGATATCGACGGCATAGGCCAGCTGGTAGTCCTCCTCGCGCAGCTTGGCGGTGGCCTCGACCTGCTTGGCCTCTTCCTCGATCTGCTTGCGCTCCTCGTCGCTGATCGAATCGTTGTTCAGCGCGCCGCGCAGGTCGGCTTCCGAGTTCAGGAATTTCGACTCGGTCCGCGGCTTGCCGTCCTCGTCCTCCTCCTGCGGCTTCGGCGCCGGCTGCTCGACGATGATGTCGGGCTGGATGCCCAGCGACTGGATCGAGCGGCCCGAGGGCGTGTAGTAGCGCGCCGTGGTCAGGCGGATGGCGCTTTCGGCGGTCACCGGCATCACCGTCTGCACCGAGCCCTTGCCGAAGCTCTTGGTGCCGACGACGATGGCGCGGCGGTGGTCCTGCAGCGCCCCGGTGACGATTTCCGAGGCCGAGGCCGAGCCGCCATTGATCAGCACCACCATGGGCTTGCCCTCGGCCAGGTCGCCCGCCTTGGCGTTCCAGCGTTCGCTGTCCTCGGACTTGCGGCCGCGGGTCGAGACGATCTCGCCCTTGTCGAGGAAGGCGTCCGAGACCTCGATGGCCTGGTTCAGCAGGCCGCCGGGATTGTTGCGCAGGTCCAGCACGAAGCCCGTGACCTTGTCGATGCCGCCGGCATCCTTGATCGCCTTGGCCATCTCGGTGCGCAGCGTCTCCATGGTCTCGTCGTTGAAGGTGGTGACGCGCAGCACCACGGCATGGCCCTCGATCCGGGTCTTGACCACCGTCAGCTTGATGATGTCGCGGGTGATGGTCAGGTCGAAGGGCTCCTTCTCGCCCTCGCGCAGGATGGTGATCTTGATCTCGGACCCGACCGGGCCGCGCATCTTCTCGACCGCCTCGTCGAGGTTCAGCCCCATCAGCGATTCGCCGTTCACATGGGTGATGTAGTCGCCGGCCTTCACCCCGGCCTCGGCGGCGGGCGTGTCGTCGATGGGCGAGATGACCTTGACCAGCCCGTCCTCCTGCCCGACCTCGATGCCCAGGCCCCCGAAGCTGCCCCGGGTCTGGGTCTGCATGTCGTTGTAGTCCTTGGCCGACAGGAACGAGCTGTGCGGGTCGAGCGAGGTCAGCATGCCGTTGATCGCGGCCTCGATCAGCTTCTTGTCGTCCACCTGCTCGACGTAATCGGCGCGCACGCGCTCGAAGACGTTGCCGAACAGGTCCAGCTGTTCATAGACCGAGGCGTTCTTGCCCGATTCCTGCGCGACCAGCGGGCCGGCGAATTGGGTGGCGACGGTGATGCCCGCAAGCGTGCCGATCGCCCCTGCCAGAAGATAATGTTTCATTCAGTTCCGTCCTGCCCGGTTGCGTTGCGGCCTGTCCCGTCCGTGGCCTCTCCGACAATGGGATTCATCACGAACCATTCTGCCGGGTCCAGAGTTTCCTTGCCCTTGCGGAGTTCAACATACAGTGTCTCGGTCTGTCCAGCACCGCCTCCGGCGGCGGCATTGGCGACGAATTCGGCGCCGAACTCCTGCGCGGGCGGTTCCTGCCCGCCCATCAGCCCGACCGGCTCGCCCGCCGCCAGCACGTCGCCCGTCTCGCCGAAGACCTGCGCCAGCCCGGCAAATATCATCAGATACCCCCGCGCGGGCTCAACGATCATCACATTGCCGTAATCGAGCAGCGGCCCGCGATAGCGGATCGTCGCCGGCCAGGGCACCGTCACCAGCGCGGCGGGCGAGGTGGCGATGACCATGCCCGGGCGCCGCACCCCCGAGGCGTCGGCCTCGCCATAGCGGCGCAGCACCGTGCCCAGCACCGGCAGCGCCAGGCTGCCCTGCGCCCCCTCGAAATCGGCCATGGGCGGGCCGACATCCTGCTCCATGCCGGCGATGCCCGAGGCGAAGGCGTCCAGCGTGTCGGCCGATTGCACCAGCGCCGTCAGCTCCTTGGGGTCCTCGCCGAAACGCACCGGCAGACTGGAGCGGTCGGTGACGGCCGAGGCCAGCAGACGCCGCGCCTCCTGCACCTGCCCCAGCCCCTGCGCCAGCGTGTTGGCGGCGTTCAGCTGGATGGTCCGCACGGCGCGGATTTCCTCCAGCTTCTGCTGCATCTCGCGCGCCTCGCCCTCGAGCCCGGGGGCGACCGAGGACAGGATCATCCCCGCCCGGGCCGAGGATTCCGGCCCCGAGGGATGCAGCAGCAGCATGGTCTCGGGCGATTGCTGCATCGAGGTCATCACCCCCAGCACCCGGCCCAGCCGCTCGCGCCGGGCGTCGAATTCGGTGCGGATCTCCTGCTCGCGGATGCCGGCGCGGCGCAGCCCGTCGCGCAGGGCCGCCATGCCCTGCTCGTAGGCGCGGATCATCCGGGTCAGGGCGACGACCTGGTCGTCCTCGGTCAGCGCCTCGTCGAGCTGGCCCGCCGCCTCGCGCAGCATGGTTGCGGCCTGCGCCGCCTCCTGCGCGGCCTGGCTCAGCTGCGAATCGCCCTGCGCGGGCGTCGCCGGCTGGGCCAGGGCCATCGAGCCGATGGCGACGCCCATCAGCAGCGGCAGGAGCAGCCCGTGTTTCATGCGTGCTCGATCAGCGAGGAGCCGGTCATCTCGGGCGGCAGGCCCAGGCCCATCAGGTCCAGCACGGTCGGCGCCACGTCGGCCAGCCGGCCGTTGCGCAGCCGCGCGCCTTCGGGGCCGCCGAAGACGATCACCGGCACCGGGTTGGTGGTGTGGGCGGTATGCGGCCCGCCGGTCTCGGGGTCGATGGTGGTCTCGCAATTGCCGTGGTCGGCGATGATCACGGCGGCGCCGCCGGATTTTTCCAGCGCCTCCAGCATCATGCCCAGCCCCTTGTCCACCGCCTCGCAGGCGCGGATCGCGGCGGGCAGGCTGCCGGTATGGCCGACCATGTCCGGGTTGGCATAGTTCACCACGATCAGGTCGTAGCCGGCCTCGATCGCCTCGACCAGCTTGGCACTGACCTCGGGCGCCGCCATTTCCGGCGCCAGGTCGTAGGTCGCGACCTTGGGGCTGGCCGGCATGAAGCGGTCCTCACCCGGCTCGGGGGTTTCCTTGCCGCCGTTCAGGAAGAAGGTGACATGCGGGTATTTCTCGGTCTCGGCCAGGCGGAACTGGCGCAGGCCCTTGGCGGCGACCCAGGCGCCCAGCGTGTTCACCACCTGCCGCTTGGGATAGGCGGCGTCCATGTATTCGTCATGGCTGGCGGAATAATCGACCATGCCCAGCAGCGCCGCCCATTGCGGCCGCCTGCCGGTATCGAAGGCGGCGAAATCCGGCTGGCCGATGGCGGCGAGGATCTCGCGCGCCCGGTCGGCGCGGAAGTTGAGGCAGAAGAACCCGTCGCCGTCCCCGGCGCCGGCATAGCCGTCGATCACCGTGGGCTGGATGAACTCGTCGGTCTCGTCGCGCTCATAGGCATCGGCCACGGCCTGGGCGGCATCGGGGGCGGGCAGCCCCTCGCCCCGCACCATGGCGGCATAGGCGCGGGCGACGCGGTCCCAGCGGTTGTCGCGGTCCATGGCGTAATAGCGGCCGATGACGGTGCCGATCCGGGCGGCTTCGGGCAGGCCGCGCAGCAACTCGGTGACGAAGCCCGAGGCGGATTTCGGCGGCACGTCGCGGCCGTCGGTGATGGCATGGACCACGACCGGCACGCCCTTGTCGGCGATGGCGCGGGCGGCGGCGACGACATGCCGGACATGGCCGTGCACCCCGCCATCCGAGACGACGCCCATCAGATGCGCCGTGCCGCGGCTGGCCTTGAGCTTGCGGATGAACTCGCCCAGGGCAGGGTTCTCGTAGAAGCTGCCGTCCTCGATCGCCAGGTCGATCTGGCCCAGGTCCATGGCGACGACGCGGCCGGCGCCGATATTGGTGTGGCCGACCTCGGAATTGCCCATCTGCCCCTTGGGCAGGCCGACATCCGGGCCGAAGGTCACCAGCGTCCCATGCGGGCAGTCGCGCATCAGCCGGTCGAAATTCGGCGTCCTGGCCTGGTCGGGCGCGCTCTGCTCGGGGCGCGGGGAAATGCCCCAGCCATCGAGGATGCAAAGGACGACGGGTTTCGGACGGGTCATGCGGCACCTCTTTCGCGGGTCGTGACGCTTCTACGACCGCAGGCGGCGGGGGGCAAGTTCGGGCGCGATTGTGCCGGAATCGTGAAGCCGGCCGGCGGGCGGCGATGTCACCCTGCCGTCAAGGAAGCCCGCTAAGCGGGACGCATTCCATCATCCGTCTCAGGAGGACCGACCATGTTCACCCGTCGCGATCTGCTGGCAGCGGCACCGGCCGCCGCCGCCCTCGTCTCGACCGCCGCCGGCACGGCCGCGCTGGCGCAGGAGGGCGAAACCGCATCGGCCGGCTTCACCCCCTTCCGCTTCGGGGTGATCAGCGATCCGCAATTCGCCCCGGTCGTCCCGAACGCCACCGCCACCCGCTTCTATGGCAATTCGCTGTGGAAGCTGGACGCGGCCATCGCCGAGCTGAACCAGCACGACGACCTGGAATTCGTGGTGACGCTGGGCGACATCATCGACCGGCACTGGGAAAGCTACGGCCATATCCTGCCGGTCTATGACCGGCTCAGGCATCGCAAGCATTTCCTGCTTGGCAATCACGATTACGACTATCCGCCGGAATGGATTCCCTCGGTGGTCCGCACCGTGGGCATGCCGGCGCCCTATTACGATTTCGCGGTCAAGGGCATCCGCTTCATCGTGGTGGACGGCAACGACGTCTCGACCTTCGCGCCGCCCCAGGACGATCCACGCCGCACCCTGGCCGAGGAGCGGCTGGCGAAGCTGAAGGAAAGCGGCGCCGAGAACGCGCAAAGCTGGAACGGCTCGCTGTCGGACCAGCAATTCGCCTGGCTCGAGGAGCGGCTGAAGGCGGCGGCGGGGGCGGGCGAGCGCGCCATCCTGCTGTGCCACTACCCGGTCTATCCGGCGAACGAGCACAATCTCTGGGACAGCGAGCGCATCGTCGAGCTGGTCAAGGCGCATCCGCATTGCCTGGCCTGGTTCAACGGCCACAACCATGCCGGCAATTACGCCGCCATCGGCAAGCAGCATTTCGTGAACTTCCGCGGCATGGTGGATACGCCCGACCAGTCCTGCTTCGCCATCGTCACGATCCAGCAGGACCGGATCGAGATCCAGGGCTTCGGCCGCGAGGAAAGCCGGGTGCTGGACCTGGCCTGAGGCCGCTTCTTCGTTGCCCAAATACCCCGCAGGGGAGTCCGCCGCGCCTGCGGCGGACGGGGGACGCGAAGTCCCTCCGGTGCGCCGTCGATGCAGGCGGTCCCGGATCAGGCCGCTCCGCCCGCCTCGGCCGCGATCTCGGCCCGCGACTTGCGGCCGCGCTCGGTCGCGGATTTCAGCTGGCCGCAGGCCGCCATGATGTCCTCGCCCCTCGGCGTGCGGATCGGAGAGGCATAGCCGGCCTTGTGGACGATGTCGGCAAAAGCCTCGATCCGCTCCCAGCTCGACCGGCGATAGGGCGAGCCGGGCCATTCGTTGAACGGGATCAGGTTCACCTTGGCCGGGATGCCGCGGATCAGCTTGACCAGCCGGCGGGCGTCCTCGTCGCTGTCGTTCACCCCGTCCAGCATCACGTATTCGAAGGTGATGCGCTCGCTGTTCGACAGGCGCGGATAGTCGCGCAGCGCATTCAGCAGCGTCTCGATGTTCCACTTCTTGTTCACCGGCACCAGCCGGTCGCGGGTCTCGTCGGTGGTGGCGTGGAAGCTGACCGCCAGCAGGCAGCCGATCTCCTCGGCGGTCTTGGCGATCTCGGGCACGATGCCGCTGGTCGACAGCGTGATGCGGCGGCGCGACAGGCTGATGCCCTCGCCATCCATCACCACCTTCATGGCGTCGCGGACATTGTCGAAATTATACAGCGGCTCGCCCATGCCCATCAGCACGACGTTGGAAACCAGCCGCGTCTCGTCCTTGGGCGCGCCGGGCTTCGGCCATTCCCCCAGGTCGTCGCGGGCGACCATGACCTGGCCGACGATCTCGGCCGCGGTCAGGTTGCGCACCAGCTTCTGCGTGCCGGTGTGGCAGAAGGAACAGGTCAGCGTGCAGCCGACCTGCGAGCTGATGCACAGCGTGCCGCGGTTCTCCTCGGGGATGTAGACAGTCTCGACCTCGTGCCCGCCGCTGATGCGCAGCAGGTATTTGCGGGTGCCGTCGGCCGAGATCTGACGGGTGACGATCTCGGGCAGGGCGATCTCGAACTTCTCGGCCAGCAGGGCGCGGTAGTCCTTGGCCAGGTTGGTCATCTGCGCGAAATCGCGCACGCCCCAGTGATAGAGCCATTGCCAGACCTGGCCGACGCGCATCCTCGCCTGCCGTTCCGGGGTGCCGGCCTCGATCAGCGCCTCGTGCAGCTGCGCGCGGGTCAGGCCGATCAGGTTCCGCCGCGCCGTCTCGGGCAGCTTGCGCGGGATGGTCAGCAGGTCCTGGGTGATCGGGGCGGGCGTGACGGGCGACGGGGCGTTCATGGCTGGGCTGTCCGGGCGGGGAGGGGGCAATGGGCCTATATAGGGCAGGACGGCCCAAAAGAAAACAGGGGCCGAAGCCCCTGCCTGTGCCGAATCGGTCGGGTGCGGCTTATTTGCAGGCCGCCTGCGCCTTGTTTGTCGCGGCGGTGATGCCGGACAGGCTGAACGTGTCCTTGGTCACCGTGCCGCGCGCCGAGCGCCCGGTGATGACCGCCGACGAGCCGGCCCGCAGCGCCGAGACCAGCTTGGCATCCTCGGCCGGCGAGCCGGTCCAGGCGCTTTCGCCCTCGGTGAACAGCTTGAAGACATTGCCGCCGATATTCACCTCGACCGCCGAATCCGGCGCGAAGGGGTAGCCGCCCGAGAACGAGACCTCGCCGTTCTGGCCGGGGCGATAGGCGACGTAAAGCCGGATGTCGCCGCGCGTCACTTCCTTGGGCTTGCCGCTGGTGTCCAGGTTCTGGGTGGATTTCGGGGCCGAGACGGCCCAGCATTCCTTGGGACTGTTCGCCGAGAAGACGGTCCAGTCGCCCTCGGTCCCGATTACGTTCGTCGAGTCCTGGGCCAGGACTGGCGAAGACGCGGCGATCGCGAGTGCGGCGGCTGCCGCTGCGGCGCGCGGCGCGAATTTCAACATGCTCTGGCCTCCTGCCATGGTCCGGTTCGATCCGGCTTGTTGCCGATGATGGTGGTGTTTTCAACCATCTGGCGGCAAGATAATGCGAAAAGGAAGCGGTGAAAAACCCCCGTTTGCGGAAAATCGCGCGATTGTCAGAGGAAACACAGCCATGACCGCTGCCAGACTCATCGAATTGTGGCGTGGCGGGCTGCGCGAAAGCAGTCATCTGGGCCATGTGGTGATTTCGGATGCGAACGGCATCGTCGAAGCCTGGGGCAATCCCGGCGCGGTGATCTATCCGCGCTCCTCCTGCAAGATGATCCAGGCCCTGCCCCTGGTCGAAAGCGGCGCCGCCGATCAGGCGGGGCTGGGAAGCGAGCATCTGGCCCTGGCCTGCGCCAGCCATAACGGCGGACGCATCCATACCGAACGGGTCGCGGCCTGGCTTTCCGCCCTGGGCTTCGAGGAGGAGGACCTGCGCTGCGGCGCCCACATGCCGCGCGACCCCGAGGAGCATCGCCGGCTGCTCTGCTCGGACAGCCGGCCCTGCCAGATCCACAACAACTGCTCGGGCAAGCATGCCGGTTTCCTGACGCTCAAGCGGCACATGAAGGCCGGGCCGGAATATGTCGAGATCGACCACCCCGTGCAGCGCGCCGTGCGCCGCGCCTTCGAGGAGACGACGGGAGAGACCGCCGCCGGCTGGGGCGTCGACGGCTGCTCGGCGCCGAACTTCGCCTGCACGGTCGAGGGGCTGGCCCATGCCATGGCCGGTTTCGCCCGTCCCGGCGCCGGCGCGCGGGGCCAGGCCCAGCGGCGCCTGGTCGAGGCCATGCTGGCCCATCCCGAACTGGTCGCCGGCGAGGGGCGGGCCTGCACGGAACTCATGCGCGCCATGAAGGGCCGGGCCGTGGTCAAGACCGGTGCCGAAGCGGTCTTCGTCGGCATCGTTCCCGAACGTGGGCTCGGCATCGCGCTGAAGGTCTCGGACGGCGGCACCCGCGGCGCCGAGGCCGCGATCGCGGCCTTGCTGGTCCATCTGGGCCTGCTCGGGGAAGGCGATCCGGTGGTGCGGAAATACCTGACCGGCCCGCTGCGCAACTGGCGCGGCCTGGAAACGGGCGAATTGCGCCGCGCCGAGGGCTTCCCGGTCTGACATCCCGTCCCTCGCGGGACAGGCGATCCGCTGCCGATGCGCGACGGGGCGCATCGCGTTTCGCCTGCGGATATGGCATAGCCGACAGGTCCAGACAAATTGGGCAAAATTCTTGGTAATTTTTTGACGAGGTATCAGCATGGCGACCCTCTCCTATGATTTTTACTGGTCGGTCTATTCCACCACCCTTGCCGATGTCGCGGCCGAGCTTGCCGCGCAGATGGCGCGGCTGCCGACGATCAACCGCATCGCCGGGACCGCGGGCAACGACCGGCTGGACGGCACCGATTGCGACGACGCGCTGCTGGGTGGTGCCGGCAACGACGTGATGCGCGGCTTTGGCGGCAACGATTTCCTGCATGGCGGTCTGGGCAACGACCGCATGTGGGGCGGCGACGGCGGCGATTCCATGCATGGCTGCAACGGCAACGACCAGATGTGGGGCCAGGCCGGCAACGACTTCATGCATGGCGGTCTGGGTCACGACCAGATCTGGGGCGGCCTGGGCAATGACCGCCTGCACGGCTGTTTCGGCAACGACACCATGCGGGGCGAAGCGGGGCATGATTTCCTGCATGGCGGCTTCGGCGACGACCAGTTGTTCGGCGGCGCCGGCAACGACACGCTCAACGGCTGTTTCGGCGACGACCTGATCGACGGCGGTGCCGGCAACGACCTGCTTTCCGGCGGTTACGGGCGCGACACCTTTGTCTTCAACGGCGGCCGGGACCGGATCATCGACTTCGAGACCGGCAGCGCGGCCTGCGGCTGCGGCACCGGTCACGAGGCCGAGCTGATCCGCATCGACATCGCCGGGTTGGACAGCCATGCCGATCTGATGGCAGCTGCCGAACAGGTCGGCGGCGATACCGTCTTCGACTTCGGCGGCGGCAATGCGCTGGTGCTGCAGGGCGTGGCGCTGGCCGACCTGGACGAGACGATGTTCGTCTTCGCCTGACCGGGGGACGGGCAGGGCCTTGCGCCTTGCCCGCTTCGACCCAAAAGGGGGCTTTGCCCCCGCGCGTTCCGCGCTCCCCCAGGATATTTGGACAAGAAAGAAACCGGGCGGTTGGGGGTGCCCTTCGCCATGCTTCTTTCTTGGAGAAATATCCTGCGGGGGAAGCCCGTCGGGCCTGCCCGGCGGGCGTGGGGGCGCAAAGCCCCCATTTCTAAAGAAGCTGCCAGATCAGCCGCAGCGCCAGAACGGTCGAAGTGGCGACCAGCAGCGGCTTGATCACCCGCGCGCCGATCCGCATCGCCAGCCGCGCGCCCAGCATCGCGCCGGCGATCTGCGCCACGGCCATGGCGCCGCCGAGCAGCCAGAGCGGCTTGCCCACCGCGGCGAAGGCGACCAGTCCGCCGAGGTTCGAGGCGAAGTTCAGCAGTTTCGTATGCGCCGTCGCCTTGAGGATGCCGTAGCCCGCCAGCATGACGAAGCCCAGCATGAAGAACGAGCCGGTTCCCGGGCCGACCAGACCGTCGTAAAAGGCCACGACGGGCACCACGCAGGCGGTGAAACCCAGCGGCGTGATGCGGCGCATGCGGTCGGTATCGTCCAGCCCCGGCTTCAGCGCGAAGAATACGGCGATGCCGATCAGCACCAGCGGCAGCCCGTAGCGCAGCGCCTGCGTGGGGATCCAGGTGACCAGAGCCGCGCCGCAGAGCCCGGCGGCGAAGGCCACCGCCGCCGCGCCGATCTGTCCGCGCAGGTCCACCAGCCCACGCCGCGCATAGGCGATCGCCGCCGTCGCCGCGCCGAACACGCCCTGGACCTTGTTGGTGGCCAGCGCCTGGGCGGGCGGCACTCCGGCCAGCATCAGCGCGGGCACGGTGATGAGCCCGCCTCCGCCGGCGATGGCATCGACGAAACCGGCCGCGAAGGCGGCGCCGGCCAGCAGCAGCACGAGGTCGAGGGAGAGTTCGAACATGCCGCCCCTTTGGGGCGCCGTTCGGAAAATGTAAAGCCGGGCCGATAGCGCGGGCGGGCGAGTATTCGGGAGCGGGGATGGCCTTCGCGCCCTGCGCCGGGTGCGGATTGCAGAAGTATTCGGGAAACGGCGAACCCGTTCAGGCGCGGGGATGGGCGGCGCGATAGACGGCCAGCAGGTGGGCGTCGTCCACGCCGGTATAGACCTGGGTGGTGGACAGGCTGGCATGGCCCAGCAGTTCCTGGATGGTGCGCAGGTCTCCGCCTGCTGCCAGCAGATGCGTGGCGAAGGAATGGCGCAGGGCATGCGGCGTCGCGCTTGGCGGCAGGCCCATCACCTGCCGGGCGTGGCGCATGGCCCCCGAGATCAGCGCCGGGTTCAGCCGGCCGCCGCGCGCGCCGCGAAACAGCGCCGCCGCCGGTTCGAGCGGATAGGGGCAAAGGCGCAGGTATTCGGCGATCGCTTCGCGGGCGGCGGGCAGCACCGGCACCTGGCGTTCCTTGCCGCCCTTGCCGCGGATGGTCAGCGCCTCGCGCAGCGGCCAGTCGGCGCCGTCCAGCCCCAGCGCCTCGGAGATGCGCAACCCGCAGCCCCAGAGCAGCGTCAGCACCGCCACGTCGCGGGCGGCGATCCAGGCTTCGGGATGGGTGTCGCCGGTGATTTCCAGCAGCGCCTCGGCCTGGTCCGGGGCCAGCGGGCGCGGCAGCGAGCGGGTGAATTTCGGCCCGCGCGAGGCCAGCGCCCTGGAGGCGTCGAAGCCGTGGCGGTCCGACATCCAGCGGATGAAGCTGCGCGTCGCCGAAAGCCTGCGCGCCAGCGAGCGGGCCGAAAGCCCGCGCCCGCGCTCGGCGGCGGCAAAGGCGCGCATGTCGGATTGCGTCAGCTGGCCCAGCGTCGCCGGCAAGGCGGGCGTGCCGTGATAGCCGCCGAGAAAGGCCAGAAAGGCCAGCAGGTCGGCCTGATAGGCGCGGATCGTGTGGTCGGAACGGTCGCGCGTCGCGCGTTCGCTGTCGAGCCAGCGCGCGAGATCGTCGGCCATGGCCGGGGCCAGCGCCAAAGGCTCGGCCCCGCCGGTCATTTCCTGAGCCAGGAGATCAGCACCAGCCGGAAGGCCTGGCCGAAGAAGCGCAGAAGATCCGTGCCCTGCGCCGGGTTGAAGCGCCCCAGATCGGCCGAGCCCATCAGCAGCAGCGCCGGGAAGCGGCCGGGCCCGAGGTCGATGGGCAGCAGCGCCTCGGAGCGGATCGGGGCGCGGGCCTCGCCATGGAAGGGCAGGGTCTCGCGCGCCAGGCGGCGCAGCACGATGTCGTCGCCGCGCGGCATCCGCCGCCCGCCCGAGATCAGCCGGGCCACCGTGCCGGAGGGCGCGATCACCAGCGGGCCGCTGGCTTCCGGCGCCGGGATCTCGCCGCCCGATTCCATCACCAGCCGCAGGGTTTCCACCCGCAGGATCGGCGCCACGGCGACGTCGAGGTTTTCCAGGAACTCCTCGAAATCCGTCGGTTCCAGCAGCGACAGCACGGCGCGGTGGATGGTGTTCATCCCCGACTGGTTGTCATAGGCGGCCGAGATCACCGATTCATGCGCCGCCTCGAGCCGGTCGAGCCGCGATTCCAGCGCCTGCATGGCGCGGCCGCGGATGTCGATGACGTTCTCGCCCACCTCGGCCTCGCGCGCGCCGATCAGCGCGCGCATCAGGTCGCGATCCGCGAGGATCAGCTCGGGCTGCGCCAGCAGCCGGGCGCGGATGTCCTCGGGCAGTTCGGCCGCGGTCTGCTCGGTCATCAGACGATCTTCTGCCCGGTCTTGGCCCAGTCGGCGGTGAACTGCTCCAGCCCCTTGTCGGTCAGCACGTGATTCGCCATCGCCTTGATGACCGCGGGCGGGGCAGTGATGACGTCGGCGCCGATGCGGGCGGCGTCGGTGATGTGGTTCACCGAGCGGATCGAGGCGGCCAGGATCTGGGTCTGGAAGTCGTAATTGTCATAGATCTCGCGGATCTGGGCGATCAGCTCCATGCCGTCGAAGTTGATGTCGTCGAGCCGGCCGATGAAGGGGCTGATGAAGGTGGCGCCGGCCTTGGCGGCAAGGATCGCCTGCGCGGCGCTGAAGCACAGCGTCACGTTGACCTTGTGGCCCTGCGACGACAGCGCCTTGCAGGCTTTCAGCCCGTCCCAGGTCAGCGGCACCTTGACGGTGATGTTCGGGGCGATCTTCACCAGGTGCTCGCCCTCGCGGATCATGTCCTCGGCCTTCAGGGCGACGACCTCGGCGCTGACCGGACCCTCGACGATGTCGCAGATCTCCTTGGTGACTTCCAGGATGTCGCGGCCCGATTTCAGGATCAGC
Organism: Paracoccus sp. J55; assembly: GCF_000513975.1. Lineage (NCBI taxonomy): Bacteria > Pseudomonadati > Pseudomonadota > Alphaproteobacteria > Rhodobacterales > Paracoccaceae > Paracoccus > Paracoccus sp. J55. Next base: position 90,223 of record NZ_AZVA01000010.1, on the reverse strand, counting down.
GACGGGTTGGTGGTGACGCCGTCCACCATGCCAAGGTCGTTCAGTTCGCGGATCGCGGCGACGTCGGCGGTATCGACAAAGAATTTCATGGGAGGGAGCCCTTCTTGCGGTTTTGCCGTGGGTTTAGCGCATAACAGCCGGCGCGTGAAGTCCGGCCTGCGCGGCTTGCGGGCCCGGCTTGCGGGGCAGGGCGCCGACATGCCACTAGTGGCGGACCTTTTGGATCACGCTTATCCGCCGTTGCCGCAGGAGGAATGCACTTGGAAGCCCTTCAGCCCGATCTTATCGACCTGTTGCCGGCCCTGGCCGCCGGTCCGTTCCTGGTGGGAAACTGGCCGCTGCTGCTGCTGATCGGCTGGGCGGCGCTGCCGGCCTGAGATGTCCCCGCCGCTGTTCTATCCCCATGGCGCGCGCATCGCGGTGCTGACGCAGGAGGTGGTCGGCATCCTCGACTATCTCGCGCCCGAGGGCGGCGTGCGGCTGGGCCAGCTGGTGGTGGTGCCGCTGGGCCCGCGCCGGGTGATGGGCGCGGTCTGGGGGCCGGGGATCGGCGATTTCGATGCGGCGAAGCTGCGGCCGGTGGCGCGGCTGATCGATGCGCCGCCGCTGGCGCCGGGGATGATCGAGTTCCTGGCCCGGATGGGCGAATACACGCTGACGCCGCTGCCGTCGCTTTTGCGCATGGCGACGCGGGCGCCGGATCTGGACCAGCCGCCCTCGGCGCGCCGCATCATCCATCGCGCCGGGCCCGAGCCCGCGCGCATGACCGATGCCCGCGCCGCCGTGCTGCGGGTGATCGAGGATCACGGCGGCGCCGGCTTCGCCCCGGGCGAGCTGGCGCAGCTGGCCGGGGTCAGCGCGTCGGTGGTGCAGGGGCTGGTCAAGGCCGGCACGCTGGCCGAGGTGCTGGCGCCGCGCGACGTGCCCTATCCGCGGCTGGACGCCGGCCTGCCGGGCAAGCCGCTGGCCCCCGATCAGCTTGAGGCGGCCGAGACCCTGCGCGCGGCGCTGAAGACCCGCGGCTATGGCACCACGCTGCTGCGCGGCGTCACCGGCTCGGGCAAGACCGAGGTTTACCTTGAGGCGGTCGCGGAATGCCTGCGGCAGGGCCGGCAGGCGCTGGTGCTGCTGCCCGAGATCGCGCTTTCGGCCGAGTTCCTCGACCGGGTCGAGGCGCGCTTCGGCGCCCGGCCCGGGGAATGGCATTCCGGCATCACCCGCAGCGAACGCCGGCGGCTCTGGACCATGGCGGCGCAAAACCATGTCGGGCTGGTGGTGGGCGCGCGTTCGGCGCTGTTCCTGCCCTTTGCCGATCTGGGCCTGATCGTCGTCGATGAGGAACACGATTCCAGCTACAAGCAGGAGGATGCGGTCTATTACAGCGCCCGCGACATGGCGGTGCTGCGCGCCAGCATCGAAGCCGCGCAGGTGGTGCTGGCCTCGGCCACGCCCTCGGTCGAAAGCTGGGTGAATGCGGCCTCGGGGAAATACCGCCGTCTGGACCTGCGGGCGCGCTATGGCACGGCGGACCTGCCCGAGATGGGCACCATCGACCTGCGCCAGCAGGAGATGGAGAAGGGCCGCTGGATCAGCCCCCGGCTTGCCGCCGAAATCCGCGCCCGCAAGGAACGCGGCGAGCAGTCGCTGCTGTTCTTGAACCGGCGCGGCTATGCGCCGATCACCGCCTGCCGCGCCTGCGGCCAGCAGATCGGCTGCGACCATTGCGACGCCCGCATGGTCGAGCACCGCTTCCAGAACCGCCTGGTCTGCCACCAATGCGGCGCGACCAAGCCGATCCCGGTGGCCTGCCCGAGCTGTGGCGTCGAGGGCAAGATGACCGCCATCGGGCCGGGGGTGGAACGGCTGGCCGAGGAAGTGGCCGAGCGTTTCCCCGAGGCGAAGGCGACGGTGCTGTCCTCGGACCTGTTCCACTCGGCGCGGGCGCTGAAGGAGGCAATCGCCGAGATCGGCGCGGGCGGGACCGATATCATCATCGGCACGCAGATCGTCGCCAAGGGCCACAACTTCCCGCGCCTGACGCTGGTGGGCGTGATCGATGCCGACCTGGGCCTGCAGGGCGCCGACCTGCGCGCGGCCGAGCGCAGCTTCCAGCTGATGCGGCAGGTGGCGGGACGGGCCGGGCGCGAGGGCGGCGATGCGCGGGGGCTGGCGCTTCTGCAGACCTATCAGCCCGAGCATCCGGTGATCCGCGCCATCCTCTCGGGCGAGGACGAGGCGTTCTGGGATGCCGAGGCGGCGGCGCGGCAGGCGGCGGGGATGCCGCCCTTCGGCCGGCTGGCGGGGATCATCCTGTCGCATCCCGACCAGCCGGTGGTCGAGGACTATGCCCGCGACCTGGCCCGCCGCGCCGAGCCGCTGCGCAGCATCGGCGCCGAACTGTTCGGCCCGGCGCCCGCGCCCATCGCCCGCATCCGCGCCCGCTTCCGGGTGCGGATGCTGATCCGCGCGCCGCGCCAGGCGCCGGTGCAGGGTGCCATCGCGCAATGGCTGGCCCGGGCGCCGAAGCCGCCGGCCAACCTGCGGCTTGCCGTCGATATCGACCCGCAAAGCTTCCTGTGACGAATGGTCCGGGCGGGGCCGCCGGCCGCTCATGCCGGCGGCGGCGGGGGCGGCCGCGCAAGGCCATGCCGGCCGGTGCCTTCGCGCCCTGCCGCTGATGAAAACACCCGGGAACCGTCGCCGGGCCCCGGGCTGCAATCGTTACGCAAACAGGCCCCCCGGGACGTTCCCGTCCCGGAAGTGCCGGACCCGATCAGGCTTGCAGATCGAAGCGATCCGCGTTCATCACCTTCGTCCAGGCGGCGACGAAATCGTTGACGAACTTGCCGGCATTGTCGTCCTGGGCGTAAACCTCGGCATAGGAGCGCAGGATCGAGTTCGAGCCGAATACCAGGTCCACCCGCGTGGCCGTCCATTTCACTGCGTCGGTCTTGCGGTCGCGGATCTCGTAGAGGCCGTTTTCCAGCGGCTTCCAGCTGTTGCCCATGTCGGTCAGGTTCACGAAGAAATCCGTGGTCAGCTGGCCGACGCGGTCGGTGAAGACGCCGTGGCGGCTGCCGCCATGGTTGGTGCCCAGGACCCGCATGCCGCCGACCAGCGCCACCATCTCGGGCGCGGTCAGGCCCATCAGCTGGGTGCGGTCCAGCATCAGCTCCTCGGGGCTGACCAGATAGTCCTGCTTCAGCCAGTTGCGATAGCCGTCATGGATCGGCTCCAGCACCGCGAAGCTTTCGGCATCGGTCATCTCGGCGGTGGCATCGCCGCGGCCCGGCGCGAAGGGCACCTCGATGTCGAAGCCCGCCGCCTTGGCCGCCAGTTCGACCCCGACATTGCCGGCCAGCACGATGGTGTCGGCCAGGCTGGCGCCGAATTCGGCCGCCAGCGGTTCAAGCACCGCAAGCACGCGGGCCAGGCGCTCGGGCTCGTTGCCTTCCCAGTCCTTCTGCGGCGCCAGGCGGATGCGCGCGCCATTGGCCCCGCCCCGCATGTCCGAGCCGCGGAAGGTCCGGGCGCTGTCCCAGGCGGTGGCGATCATCTCGGCGATGGTCAGGCCGCTGTCGGCGATGCGCGCCTTGAGCCCGGCGATGTTGTAGGTCTTGCCGCCCTCGGGGATCGGGTCCTGCCAGATCAGGTCCTCGGCCGGAACGTCCGGGCCCAGGTAGCGCGATTTCGGCCCCATGTCGCGATGGGTCAGCTTGAACCAGGCGCGGGCGAAGGCATCGCTGAACGCCTCGAAGTCGTTCATGAAGCGCAGCGAGATCTCGCGATAGATCGGATCGACCTTCAGCGCCATGTCGGCATCGGTCATCATCGGCATGACGCGGATCGAGGGATCCTCGACATCGACCGGCATGTCCTCTTCGGCGATCGAGATCGGCTGCCATTGCGAGGCGCCCGCCGGGCTGTGGGTCAGCGTCCATTCATGCTTGAACAGCATCTGGAAGAAGCCGTTGTCCCATTGGGTCGGGTTGGTGGTCCAGGCGCCTTCCAGCCCCGAGACCACGGTGTTGCGCCCGATGCCGCGGCCCTTGGTGTTCATCCAGCCCAGGCCCTGGAACTCGGGGCCGGCGGTCTCGGGATCGGGGCTCAGGTCGGCGGCGCTGCCATTGCCGTGGCACTTGCCGACGGTGTGGCCGCCGGCGGTCAGCGCCACGGTCTCTTCGTCGTTCATGCCCATGCGGGCGAAGGTCTCGCGCATCTGGTAGGCGGTGGCCTGCGGGTCGGACTTGCCGTTCACCCCCTCGGGGTTGACGTAGATCAGGCCCATCTGCACGGCGGCCAGCGGGTTGGCCAGCGTGCCGGGATTCTGGACGTCGCCATAGCGGGAATCGCTGGGCGCCAGCCATTCCTTCTCATCGCCCCAATAGGTGTCCTTCTCGGGGTGCCAGATGTCCTGGCGGCCGAAGGCGAAGCCATAGGTCTTGAGCCCGGCCTGCTCATAGGCGATGGTGCCGGCCAGCACGATCAGGTCGGCCCAGCTGATCTTGTTGCCGTATTTCTTCTTGATCGGCCACAGCAGGCGGCGGCCCTTGTCGGTATTGACGTTGTCGGGCCAGCTGTTCAGCGGCGCGAAACGCTGGTTGCCGGTATTGGCGCCGCCCCGGCCGTCCGAGGTGCGGTAGGAGCCGGCGGCATGCCAGGCGGTGCGGGCGAACATGCCGACATAGCTGCCGTAATCGGCCGGCCACCAGTCCTGGCTGTCGGTCATCAGCGCCCGCAGGTCTGCCTTCAGCGCCTCGACGTCCAGCTTCTGCAGCTCTGCGCGATAGTTGAAATCCTTGCCCAGCGGGTTGGTCTTGCTGTCGTGCTGATGCAGGATGTCGAGGTTCAGCGCGTTCGGCCACCACGCCATGACCGAGCTGCCCATTGCGGTCATCCCGCCATGCATCACCGGGCACTTGCCGGTGGTCTTGATGTCGTTTCCGTCCATGATCGCTCTCCTTTGCTGGGTCGTGCCGCCGGGGCGGCGCAGATACCGGGTGCGGACTGCGGCCGCCATGCGACCGCAGCGGATGGCTCGTGCGAATCTGCACTCCCTCTGCCGACAGGTTCTAGCAGCTTTAAAAATACTTGGAATTTATATGTTTGTATGGCTATAATAATCTTTAGTTATGATCCTGCCCAAGGTGCCTTGGCCGTTCAGCCGTGCGGGCGGGCGCGGTCCATCAGGCCGCGGATCCAGCGCCCCGAGGCCCAGGCCGCCGGCACGCCCAGCACCAGCGCGGCCCCGGCCGCCCGCAGCGGTGCCAGCACCGGCAGGCCGGTCCAGCTGGCCAGCAGCGACAGCATGAACAGGTTGATCCAGACCGCCGCCGCCGCGAAGGGATAGAAGAGCAGCGCCAGTTTCCAGGCGGGCCAGCCGTCAGTGGCTGGTTCCGTCCTCGAAGGTGATCTTGTTCCAGACATTGTATTTCCCCGAAGGCTTGCGCATCGGCAGCCGTTTCACCTCGTCCAGCGTCCTGGCATCATAGACCACGACCGCGCCCTCGTCCTCCCACAGCGAGACCAGCACATGGCTGCCGTCGCGGGTGAATTCGCTATGGGCGAAGGTCTGGCCCGGGAAGGGCGCGAGGGTCCTGACGATCTCCAGCGTCTGCTTGTCGATGATGTGCATCTCGTCCTTGTGCGGGCCGAAGAACACGTCCGCCCAGACATAGGGGCTGGTGGCATGGCCGCGCAGGAAGAAGCCGGGACCGTCGGTCTTGATCTGCTTGACCAGGCTCCAGTCCTGCATGTCGATGACCGAAAGCACGCCCTCGCCCAGATGCGGGGTAGCCATGACCCGGCGGCCGTCGCGTTCCCAGGTGATGCCCGAGCCCAGATGCGGCATCCCCGGCAGGGGCAGCTCCGCCACCTTGTGCCCGTCGTCCAGGTCGATCACCACGCCCTTGTCGCCGTCGCGGTTGGCGCCGATCAGCTGGCGATAGTCGGGCGAGAAGAAGAAATCGTCCAGCGGCTCGTCGATGGGGATGCGGCGGATGGACAGGTCGGCGGTCGCGACCTCCCAGATCTCGGGCGCGTCCTTCAGCGCCAGCACGAAGCTGTGGCGCTGCGGCGCCTGATAAACGGCGCTGACCCGGCTGGGGATGCCGTCGACCTGCGTGTCGATCAGCCGCAGCGGGTTCAGGTCCGAATCCAGGATGGTCAGGCTTTCCGGCAGGTAGTTCGCCACCGCGATGCGCCGGCCGTCCGGGCTGATGGCGATGTTGCGGCTGTTCAGCGCGGCGCGGATGCGGCCGACCTCGGCCAGCGACCAGATATCGTATTTCTGCACCCAGCCGTCGCGCGACATGATGTAGACGAAGCGCCCGTCCGGGCTGAATTTCGGCCCGCCATGCACGGCGAAGGGGGTGGCGAAGCGGTCCAGAACCTCGAACGTGTCGCCGTCCAGCACGCTGACGTGATGGTCGCCCGTCTCGACCACCAGCGTGATGTTCAGCGGATCGGCGGCAAAGACCGGCTTGTCCGCCGGCTGATAGTCGGCATTCATCTCGCGGCTGGCGGCGATCTGCTCGGCGCTCCAGTCCGGGCGCTGGTCCAGCGGCGCGGTGACATAGCCGACCAGCGCGGCGATGGCCTCGGGCGACAGCCGGTCGGCAAAGCCCTCCATCTGGGTCGAGACCCGGCCCTGGGCGATCACCGCGTCGATGCCGCGCACGCGGCCCAGCGTCTCGGGGATCAGCGCCGGGCCGGTGCCGCCCAGCCGATCCTCGCCATGGCAGGCGGCGCAATGCTCGGCATAGTCGGCGGCCGGGTCGGCCTGGGCCACCAGCGGCAGGGCGAGCAGCAGGCTAAAGAAAGCGATGGGCCGGATCATGGCTTTTTCCCCGGAAAGGCGTGACGGCAAGGCGGTCCAGGTCGGCGCCCTCTGCGCCGATCTCGGAGCCCGAGAGATAGCAGGCCGGATCCTCGGCCCAGGGGTCGCCGGTCAGTTGCAGCGCCCGGATGCGGGTATTGCCGCCGCAGACCGCCTGATAGGCGCAGGCGCCGCAGCGCCCCTTCAGCGGCCGCGGCCGGGTGCGCAGCGTGGCCAGGATCGGGTCGTCCCCGGTCCAGATCGCGGAAAACGGCCGTTCCTTGACCGAACCCAAGGTATAGTCCGACCAATAGGTGTCGGGATGGACGCGGCCCTGCGGGTCGATATTGCCGACGCCGAGGCCCGAGGAGTTGCCGCCCCAGGCCTCCAGATGCGCGCGCAGATGCGCGACGGCGGCGGGCGGAAAGCGCGTCTCGGCCCAACGCAGGAAATAGACCGCATCGGCATCGTTGTTGCCGGTGACCACCTCCAGCGGCTCGGCCCGCTCGACCGCCTCCCAGGCGCGGGCGATCAGCAGGTCCATGGCGCGGCGGGTGCGGGCATGTTCGGTATCCTCGCCCCGGTGCTTGTCGCCGCGGCCGGCATAGACCAGATGCGACAGGTAGAACTTGTCCACGCCCTCGTCGCGGCACAGGTCCAGCATGGCGGGCAGGTGATGGGCATTGCCCTCGGTGATGGTGAAGCGCAGGCCGACCTTGACGCCCTGCGCCTTGCAGGCCCGTACGCCGGCCAGCGCTTGGTCGAAGGCCCCCTCGACGCCGCGGAACCAGTCGTTCACCGCCCCGATCCCGTCCAGCGAGATGCCGACATAGTCGAAGCCCAGCCCGGCCAGCCGCTCCACGTTGCCGGCGTCGATCCTGGTGCCGTTGGTGGACAGCGACAGGTGGCGGAAGTCCAGCCGCCGCGCCTCCTCGGCCAGTTCCCAGAAGTCGAAGCGCGACATCGGCTCGCCCCCCGACAGGATCAGCGCCGGGATGCGGAAATCCGACAGGTCGCGCAGCACCGCCATGGCCTGCTCATGCGTCAGCTCGCCGGGAAAGGGCCGGTCGGCCGAGACGGTATAGCAATGGCGGCATTTCAGGTTGCAGCTGCGGGTCAGGTTCCAGATCACCACCGGGCGGACCGCATCCGGCCGGCTGCGGCGGCGCGGCGGCGAGGGGTCCAGAAGCTGGTGCATGTATTGGGTCAGGCGGAACATGGCTTTGCCTTTCTTAGCCGTCCTTCAGGCGCAGGCCGGTCTTTTTCAGGATGCGGGTGGAATAGAGGATGTCGTCGCCCCGGCAGGCGGTGCCCAGCAGGGCGCGGACCCGGGCGCGCTTGTCCTCGACCTCGGCGCGGCTCTGGCCGTGCAGCATGGCGAAGAGGTTGTAGCGCCAGACCGGCGCGCGCGGCCGCAGGTAGCAATGCGTCACGAAATCCAGCGCGCCCACCCTTTCGCCCAGGGCTTCCGCCCGCGCGTCGTCCACGTCCCAGACGCTCATGCCGTTGGCGGTCATTCCCAGCGCGTAATGGTTGGGCGCGATGGCGATGCGGCGGATCACGCCCTTGGCCTGCATGGCGGCCAGCCGGGCGATGACCTGCGCCTCGGTCAGGCCCAGATCGGCGGCGATCCGGGCATAGGGCGCTTCGACCAGCGGCAGCCCGGCCTGCGTGGCGGCGATCAGCCGGCGGTCGGTATCGTCCAGCGCCGTCATGCCGCCACCCGGAAGCCGATGAAGAATTCCCGCAGCTTGGGAAAGCGCCAGACGGTCAGCCCGGTCTCGGCCTCGATCCTTGCGCAGGTTTCTCCGATGCCCTCGGGCGTGGCGGTGGCCAGCACGAACCACATGTTCAGCGCATGGTCGCGGGCATAGTTATGCGCCACCTCGGGATGGGCGTTGACCAGCGCGGCGATGCGGTCGAAATCCGCCTCGGGCGCGGAGAGCGCGCAAAGGCAGAAGGCCCCGCCCATCGCCGCGGCATCGTAGAAGGGGCCGAAGCGGGTGATGGCGCCGATCTCGCGCAGCCGTTCCAGCCGCTCGATCAGCGCGGTCCCGGTCAGGCCAAGCGCCGCGCCGGCATCGTCGAAGGGCCGCGGAGTCAGGGGAAACCCCTCTTGCAGGCGGTTCAGGATGGCGCGGTCGGTATCGTCCAGCGCCTCGGGCGGCAGGGTCCGGCGTCTCATGCGGCGACCTCGATGGTGGCGCCGCGCTGGCGAAAGCAGCGGGTCGAGAACAGGATGCGATGCGGCACGCGGGCCAGTTCCGGCAGGGCGCGGGCCTCGGCCAGCACCGCCATCGCCTCGGCGCGGGAACGGGCGTGGATCATGCAGAACAGCGGCCAGTTCCACAGCCCGGGCACGCAGCGCCGCTGATAGCAAAGCGTCACCCCCGGCACCCCCGCCAGCGCGGTGCCGGCGGTTTCGACGGCCGTTTCGGGCAGGCGCCAGACCACCATGGCATTCTCGCACCAGCCAAGTGCGCGATGCTTCACGATCACCCCGACCCGGGTCAGGATGCGCGCCTCGGCCAGCGCGCGGATGCGCGAGATCACCTCGGCCTCGCTGCGGTGAAGCGCCTGTCCCAGCGCGACGAAGGGGCGCGGGATCAGCGCCAGCCCGGTCGAAAGCGCCTGCATCAGCGCGCGGTCGCGCGGGCGCAGGGCGTCCAGGTCGGCGGGCCGGTCCAGCGCCATGGCGCGGCGCGGGCCGATCAGCGGAAAGCCCAGGTCGATGTTGAAGGCGCGCACCAGCGGCAGGGACAGCACGGCAAGGCCCGTCGCCGCCTCGATCCGGGCGAGGCTTTCGGCCAGCGCCGCGGCATCGGGGGCGGTGGCGACGAACCACAGGTTCCATTCGCTGCCCTCGCGCAGATAGGCATGGTTGACGCCCGGCTCGGCCCCGACCAGCGCCGCGACCTCCTCCATGCGCCGGTCGGGCACCCGCAGCGCCGCCAGCGTCGAGGCGCCGGCGGTGTTCGGCCGGCAGGTGGCGCCGATGCGCGAGACGATGCCTTCGTCGCGCAGCCGGGTCAGGCGGGCGATGACCTCGGCCTGGCTGGTCCCGAGGCGGTGGGCCATGGCGGCAAAGGGCCGGGTCTCCAGCGGCAGGTCGCGCTGGAAGCCGTCGAGCAGGCGCAGGTCCAGGTCGTCCATGGTCACAGCCCCGTCCGATGCGCGCGGTCGGTGAAGAAGATCCCCGAGGGCGCGCGCGCCTCGATCTCGCCCAGCACCGCGCGCGAGCGGGCGTCGCGGATCTCGACCCGGTTCTCGTCGCGGACCGACAGCCAGACCTCGCGCCCGCGCGGGGCGAACTCCATGTGCAGCACGCCCTTGCCGGGGGTCAGCGTGTCGATGACCTCATGGGTCAGCGCGTCCACCACCTGCAGCTTGTCATTGTCGGGCGGGGCGAAATTCACCCAGATCTCGCGCTTGTCGGGGCGGGCCAGCGCAAAGACCGGCTGCCCGGCCAGGTCGGTGCGGGCGATCTCGGCCAGCCCGTCGGCATCGACCCAAAGCAGCTGGTGCAGCCCCACGGCGGGCAGGGCAAAGACCCCCTCGGCCAGCGTCCAGCCCTGCAGATGCGGCATCTTGTAGACCGGCAGGTCCGGCTGGTCCTTGCCGTAATCGGGCAGGAAGCGCGTGACCTCGGGCGGGTCCTGCCACAGATCGACCTGCACCAGCCCCTTTTCGCCGAACAGCCCGACCATATAGCGCCGCCCGTCGCCGGTCAGCAGCGCGTCATAGGGATTGGCGCCGATGCCCTCCAGCTTCGTCACCCCAGGCTGTGCCGGATCGGCGGCATGGTCGAGGATCCAGACCTCGCCCGTGTCCCAGGTCGCGACGACGAAGCGCGAGCCCGGCGCATCGGCGATGCCCACGGTTTTCGAGCCCATCGGCACATCCGCCACCGGCTCCAGCGTCTCGGCGTCGAAGACCCGGACGCCGCCCGGCTCGTAATTCGCCACCGCGACCAGCCGGCCGTCGTCCGAAATGGCCCCGCCGATGGAATTGCCGGCCTGCACCACGCGGCGGACCACCTGACGGGTCAGGATATCGACCTTGGTCAGCCCGCCGTCGCGGCCGAAGACATAGGCGAAGCGTTCGTCGGGGGAATAGACCAGGCTGGCATGGGACAGGTCGCCCAGGCCCTCGATCCGGCCGAGCGCGGCGCGTTCGCTGCGGTCCACGACCAGCAGCGAGCCCGCCTCGCGCTCGACGATCAGGCCCAGATCGCCGGTGCCGCGCAGCTCCCCGGCCAGCGCCGGGGCGGCGATCATCAGGGCGGCGAGAATTGCCTTGAGCATCATTGCGTCTCCGTCGTCAGAAGGTAATCGGCGATCCAGCGCGCCTCGTCCTCGGTCAGCAGCGGGCGCCAGCCCGGCATGGCGGTTCCGGGCATGCCGTCCAGGATCAGGCCGGCCAGATCCTCGGCATCGCGCCCAGCCAGCGCCCCGGCGGTGATCGGGCGGCCCAGCCCGCCGGTCAGCCGCAAGCCGTGGCACGAGCCGCAATCCTGCCGCACCAGATGGCGCAGCTGATCCTGCCGCGCGGCGTCGGGCGGTCCCGCGACCGCGGTCCCGGCCAGCAGCGCCAGCAGGAGCGCCAGCCTAGCCATGCGCCACCAGCCGCCATTCCGGGCGGCCGACCCCCTGGGGCAGGGCGCAATCCTCGGCCAGCGCCGCGACATGGCCGAGGATGAACAGCAACGGCGCCGGCAGCGGTCGGCGCGCGAGGGCGTCGGGGATATCCTGAAGCGTGGCGTGCAGCCGCTGCTCTTGCGGGGTGCTGGCCTGAGACACGGCCAGCACCGGCAGGTCGGAGGGCATGCCGTGGCGGATCAGCTCGGCCGCGATCTCGGCCATGTTGGCCGCGCCCATATAGACGGCCAGCGTGGTCTGCGGATCGGCCAGCGAGGCCCAGTCGAGATCCAGCGCCGCGTCCCGGGCCCGGTGGCCGGTGACATGGCGCAGCCCGGTCGCCAGCCCGCGATGCGTCAGCGGAAAGCGGGCCGAGGCCGCCGCCCCCTGCGCCGCGGTGATGCCGGGCACATAGTCGCAGGGGATGCCGGCGGCGGTCACGGCCTCGAACTCCTCGCCGCCGCGGCCGAAGATCGTCGGATCGCCGCCCTTGAGCCGCGCCACGGTCAGGCCGGAAAGGCCCAGCTCGACCAGCAGGGCGTTGATCTGCTCTTGCGGGACGGGATGGAAGCCCGCCGCCTTGCCCACCGGGATGCGCCGGACATGGGCGGGGATGCAGGCCATCACCTCGTCCGAGACCAGCCGGTCGTGCACCACCACGTCCGCCTGTTGCAAAAGCCGCAGGGCCCGCAGCGTCAGCAGCTCGGGATCGCCGGGACCGGCGCCGATCAGGTGGACGCGGCCCACCCCCCCGCCGGATGCCGCCGTCCGGGCCGCCGCCTCGTGCGCGGCCAGGCCCTGCACCGCCTCGCGCGCCGTCTTGCCGGGCGGTCGGGCCGCCGCCCCGCTTGTCGCCGCGCCGTTCGTCACCATCTTGCCGGCCATGTCGGACCCCCTCGGAAAATCTGCCTGGACGGGGGCGCGAACGCCCCCGCCTGGGTCGTGACCGCTCAGTAGGTGTCGGTCTTGGTGTTGTAGACGTTGAACTTGCCGGTGGGGGTCACCAGCCGCTCGTCCTTGATGACGTGCTTCAGCTCCAGCGTCTTGTCGTCCACCACGACCAGCGCCGATTGCTGGTCCTTGCCGTTCCAGACGCTGAACCAGACCTCGGTGCCCTCCTTGTTGAACTCGCCCTGCACGACGCGGGGCTGGCCCTCGGTGATGCCGGCCCATTCGGCGATGGGCAGGGTGACGAAGTCGGGGTCCGAGCCGTCGCCGGTCATCGCCTTGATGTCGAAGACCGCGACCGAGCCGGAAATCTCGGCCTCGGGGTTCAGGGTCGCATCGACATAGAGATACTGCGAATTCGGGTGCGTCTTGATGAACAGCGAACCGCCCCCCAGCGCCGGGAAGCTGTCCAGGATCTTCCAGGCATTGTCCGGATGGCCTTCGGGATCGGTGCCGATCAGCGCCACCGAATCGTCGCCCATATGCGAGGTCGCCCAGACCGGGCCGAAGGTCGGGTGGACGAAGTTCGCGCCGCGTCCCGGATGCGGGGTCTGGCCGCCGGTATCCTCGATCGCGACCAGCTTGCCTTCCTTGGTGTCGATCACCACCAGCTTGTTGCGGGCGTTGGCGGCGGTGATGAAGTAGCGGTGCGAGCCGTCCAGGCCGCCGTCATGCAGGAAGCGTTCCGCCTCGATCTCGGTGGTCTTGAGGTTCTTGAGGTCGGTATAGTCGACCAGCAGGATCTTGCCCGTCTCCTTGACGTTGACGATGAACTCGGGCCGGTAATGGCTGGCGAGGATCGCGGCGACGCGCGGCTCGGGGTGGTATTCCTGCTCGTCATAGATCATGCCGCGCGTGGACTGGATCTTCATCGGCTCCAGCGTCTCGCCGTCCATGATGACGTATTGCGGCGGCCAATAGGCCCCGGCGATGGCGTATTTGTCCTCCCAGCCCTCCATCTTCGAGGTCTCGATGGAACGCGCCTCCGAGCCGATCTTGATCTCGGCCACCGTGGCGGGTTCCTTCATCCACAGGTCGATCATGTTGACCTTGCCGTCGCGGCCGATGACGAACAGGTAGCGGCCCGAGGCCGAGAGGCGGCTGATATGGACTGCATAGCCGGTATCCAGCACCGACTTGATCTCGTAGGTCTGGCCGTCGATCAGCGCGATCTGGCCCACGTCGCGCAGGGTGACGCTGAACAGGTTGTCAAGATCCCAGTCGTTCTCCTGCGCCTGGGGCCGGTCCTCGGGGGCGATATGGACCTTCCAGGTCTCGCGCATCTCCTTCATGCCGAATTCCGGCGGCGCGGCCGGGTCCAGAAGCAGGTAGTTCGCCATCAGGTCGACCTGTTCGGCCGAAAGCTCGCCCGAGGTGCCCCAGTTCGGCATGCCCGCCGGCGAGCCGTAGGTGATGAAGGTCTGCAGGTAGTCGAAGCCCAGCTCGCGCGTCAGGTCGGGGGTCAGCGCCTTGCCGGTCGCGCCCTTGCGCAGCACGCCGTGACAGCCGGCGCAGCGTTCGAAATAGATCTTGTTGGCCTCGTTATACTGGGCGTCCGACAGGGCCGGGATGCCCTCGGGCGCGCCGGGGGCGGCCACGTCCTGCTGCGCCAGATTGTCCAGCGAGGGTTCGTATCGGTTGTCGGTCTTGGTCTGGTGATCTTCCAGCGCGGCCTTGGGGTCCTTGGCGGCGGGGGCCTGTTCCTGTGCGATAGCCGCAAGCGGCCCAAGGACAAGGGCCAGGGCTGCCGAGGCCAGCAGGCCCGGTCTGGCGATTGGAGTCCTTTGTCTCATCTGGCTTTCCTATTTGCTGGCGCGCGTTCAAGCCGTTCCTGGGCGCATTTCGCGCGCGGGGCTTTGACCTTTGTTAAGGTCGGGGTGCGGCATTTGCGCGATCAGGGGCGGGCAACCACGGATGCGGATGGCGATGCCCGGCGATCTATCCCTTGCCCCCTGCCGCCTGCTGCTGGCGCTGCTGGCGCTGGTCCTGCTGGCGCTTCCGGCCCGGCCCGAGCCGCTTTCCGTTCCCGATGCGGCGCTGGCGCAGGCGCTGTTCGGCGCGGACGGGCCGGTGATGCTGGACCGCCGCGAAACGCCGGTGCCGGGCTGGAACGTCAGCCGCGACGGCCGGGCGCTGGGCATGATCGGCTCGACCTGGGAGATCGCGGCGACCGCCGGCTATTCCGGCAAGCCGCTGGACGTGCTGATCGCGGTGACGCCGCAGGGCGCCATTGCCGGTGCGAAGCTGGTGCGCCAGACCGAGCCGGTGCTGAGCCTCGGCATTTCCGAGGCGCATATCGCCGCCTATGTGGACGGCTTCCGAGGCGTCGATCTGTCGCAGGGGCCGGGAGACGGCCAGGCGCTGCCCGAGGTGATCTCGCGCGCCACGGTCTCGACCGGGGTGATCCGCGACGGCATCCTGCGCAGCGCCCGGGTGCTGGCGCAGGCGCAGGGGCTGGGCGGCGGCGGCATCGACCGCGTCGGCTACCGCCACGCGACCTGGGCCGATCTGCTGGCCGAGGGGGCGTTCGGCCATGCCACGGTCTCGATGGCCGAGGCGGCGCGCGCCTTTGCCGGCGCCAAGGTGCCGGTCGAGCCTTCGGACGCGCCCTTCCTGGAGCTTTATGCCGGGCTGATCGATCCGCCGACCGTCGGCCGCAACCTGCTGGGCGCGCAGGCGTTCACCGCCGCCGCGGGCGCGCTGCAACCCGGTCAGGCGCTGGTCGCGGTGCTGTCGCGCGGGCTTTACAGTCCGCGCGGCACGGAATGGCGCCGCTCGGGCCGGTTCGAGCGCATCGGTTTCGAACAGGGCGCGCTGCGGATCGAACCGGGCGACGGCGATTTCGTCATGGTCGAGAAGCTGGCGCTGCCCGACGCGCCCGCCTTCAAGGAAATCAGCCTGTTCCGGCTGAATATCGACCCCGCCGCCGGCGGCATCGACCCGCGCCGGCCCTTCGATCTGGTGGTGAGCGCGACCCGGCCGCTGGTGGCGGGAGGAGAGGCCGCGCTGCCCATCCGCGCCACCATCCGCCTGCCCGAAGCCTTCGCCGCAGCCGAGCCCGAGAGCGTCCCGCTGTGGCAGGAGTTCTGGCTGAAGAAGATCCCCGGCATCGCCGTGGTCGGGGCCATGCTATTCGTGCTGGCGCTGATCCTGTTCGGGCAAGAGGCGCTGGTGCGCCGGCCCGTGCTGTGGCGCCGGGTGCGGCTGGGCTTTCTGGCCACCACGCTTTTCGTGCTGGGCTGGGGGCTGAACGGCCAGCTTTCCGTGGTGCAGGTGGTGGCCTTCCTGAACGCGCTGCTCTCCGGCTTTCGCTGGGAGACCTTCCTGATCGAGCCGATCATCTTCCTGATCTGGTCCGCCGTGGCGCTGGGGCTGCTGTTCTGGGGCCGCGGTGTGTTTTGCGGCTGGCTCTGCCCCTTCGGCGCGCTGCAGGAACTGACCAATGCCGCCGCCCAGCGGCTGGGGGTGCGGCAGATCGCCGTGCCGCAGGCGCTGCACGAGCGGCTTTGGGTGATCAAATACACGCTGTTCGTCGCCATCGTCGCGCTGAGCTTCTACAGCATGGAGCAGGCGCTGATCCTGGCCGAGGTCGAGCCGTTCAAGACCGCGATCTCGATGCGCTTCCTGCGCGCCTGGCCCTTCGTGCTCTTCGCGCTTGCGGTGCTGGCCGGCGGGCTGTTCATCGAGCGGTTCTATTGCCGTTACCTTTGCCCCCTGGGGGCGGGGCTGGCGATCCCGGCCAAGCTGAAGATCTTCGACTGGCTCAAGCGCCGCCCGCAATGCGGCCGCGAATGCCGGCTGTGCGAGACGAAATGCACCGTCGGCGCCATCGATCCCCTGGGCCGGATCAATCCCAACGAATGCGTGCTGTGCCTGCGCTGCCAAGTGGTGATGAACAACCCCGGCACCTGCCCGGTGCTGAAACGCCGCGCCCGCAGCGCCGCCCCGGCCGGAGATGCGCCATGAACCGCCGCCGCTTCCTGCTGCTGACCGCCTGCGCCGCGCTGCCCGCCATGGCGAAGGCCGCGCCCGAGGAATGGCAGGGCCGCGCCATGGGCGCCGATGTCGCCCTGCGGCTGCACGGGGCAAGCCCGGCGCAGGCCCGCGGCTTCTTCGCCGAGGCGGCGCGGCTGCTGGCCCATGTCGAAAGCCTGTTCTCGCTGCATCGCGATTCCGATCTGGTGCGGCTGAACCGCGACGGGCGGCTGCGCTTTCCCGCGGCCGGAATGGTGGAACTTCTGGCCCTGTCCGACCGGCTGCACCGCGCCACCGGCGGCGCCTTCGACCCGACCGTGCAGCCGCTGTGGCTGGCGCGGGCCCGGGGCGGGGACGAGGCGGCGGCCCGCGCCTTGGCCGGCTGGGATGCGGTCGCCTGGTCGCGGTCCGAGGTGCGGCTGGCTCGCCCCGGCATGGCGCTGACCTTCAACGGCCTTGCCCAGGGCTGGGCCGCCGACCGGCTGGCCGAGGCCGCCGCGCGCCACGACCTGACCGACCTCCTGATCGACGCGGGCGAGATCCGGGCGCTGGGACCGCGGGGCTGGCGCGTGGGACTGGCCGATGCCGCGGGGCGCGAGCATCGCCGCATCCGGCTGACCGGGCGGGCGCTGGCCACCTCTTCCCCCGGCGGCACGCTGATCGGGCCGCGGGGCCTGCCGCATATCCTGGCGCCCGGCGGCGGGGCGCCGCTTTGGGACACGGTCTCGGTCAGCGCCGACAGCGCGGCGCTGGCGGACGGTCTTTCGACCGCGCTTTGCCTGATGCCCTCCGTGGCGGCCCGCGCGGCGCTGGCGCGGCTGCCGGGCTGCCGGATCGAGTTGGCGATCCCCGCGCCGGGCGGGATTTCTTCGGGAAAAGCCTAGGTTTTTCGCCGCTTGACTTCCGTCAATGAACGACTCGGCCCCCGGGTCCAGTGAGGCATTATCCGACAATAACAGATAGGGACCCGCGTCATGAGCGACATCATGACCAAGAACATGGCCCGGAACGTCTTCTACGGCGGGTCCATATTCTTCATTCTGATTTTTGGCGCCTTGACGGTGCACAGCCATATCTACGCCCGCACCAGGGCCGTGGACGAAAGCCAGCTCACGGCCTCGGTGGCCGAGGGCAAGCATATCTGGGAACGCAACGCCTGCATCGACTGCCACACGCTGCTGGGCGAGGGCGCCTATTTCGCGCCCGAACTGGGCAATGTCATGAAACGCTGGGGCGTGCAGGACGACCCCGAAACCGCCGTCGAGACGCTGAAGGGCTGGATGGAAGCCATGCCCACCGGCATCGAGGGCCGCCGCCAGATGCCCCGCTTCGAGCTGACGGACGAGGAATACCGGGCGCTGACCGACTTCCTGCTGTTTACCGGCACGATCAACACCCAGAACTGGCCGCCGAACGAGGCGGGCTGAGGGGGAAACACCGATGAGATACCAATCGCAACGCATCGCCTATGCCTATTTCCTTGTGGCCATGGTGCTTTTCGCCGTGCAGGTCACGATCGGCCTGATCATGGGCTGGATCTATGTCAGCCCGAACTTCCTGTCCGAGCTCTTGCCCTTCAACATCGCCCGGATGCTGCATACCAACAGCCTGGTGGTCTGGCTGCTCCTGGGCTTTTTCGGCGCCACCTATTACATCCTGCCCGAAGAGGCCGAGCGCGAGATCCATTCGCCGCTCTTGGCCTGGATCCAGCTGGGCATCTTCGTGCTCGGCACGGCGGGCGTGGTGGTGACCTATCTGTTCGACCTGTTCCACGGCCACTGGCTGCTGGGCAAGGAGGGGCGCGAGTTTCTGGAACAGCCGAAATGGGTCAAGCTCGGCATCGCCGTCGCCGCAGTGATCTTCATGTACAATGTCAGCATGACCGCGCTGAAGGGGCGGCGGACGGCGGTGACCAACGTGCTGCTGATGGGCCTGTGGGGGCTGGTGCTGCTGTGGCTCTTCGCCTTCTACAACCCGGCGAACCTGGTGCTGGACAAGCAATACTGGTGGTGGGTCATCCACCTGTGGGTCGAGGGCGTCTGGGAGCTGATCATGGCCGCCATCCTCGCCTTCCTGATGCTCAAGCTGACCGGCGTGGACCGCGAGGTGGTCGAGAAATGGCTTTACGTCATCGTCGCCACGGCGCTGTTCTCGGGCATCCTGGGCACCGGGCACCACTACTATTGGATCGGCCTGCCGGCTTACTGGCAGTGGATCGGCTCGATCTTCTCGAGCTTCGAGATCGTGCCCTTCTTCGCCATGATGTCCTTTGCCTTCGTCATGGTCTGGAAGGGCCGGCGCGACCATCCGAACAAGGCCGCGCTGGTCTGGAGCCTGGGCTGCACCGTGCTGGCCTTCTTCGGGGCCGGGGTCTGGGGCTTCCTGCACACGCTGCACGGGGTGAACTACTATACCCACGGCACGCAGATCACCGCCGCGCATGGCCACCTGGCCTTCTATGGCGCCTATGTCTGCCTGGTGCTGGCGCTTGTGACCTATTGCATGCCGCTGATGAAGAACCGCGACCCCTACAACCAGGTGCTGAACATGGCCTCGTTCTGGCTGATGTCCTCGGGCATGGTGTTCATGACGGTGACGCTGACCTTCGCCGGAACGGTGCAGACCCATCTGCAGCGCGTCGAGGGCGGGTTCTTCATGGACGTGCAGGACGGGCTGGCGCTGTTCTACTGGATGCGCTTCGGCTCGGGCGTCGCCGTGGTGCTGGGCGCGCTGCTGTTCATCTATGCGGTGCTGTTCCCGCGCCGCGAGGTCGTCGTGCCCGGCCCGGTGCAATCGCACAAGGACGGCCATCTGGAGGCCGCGGAGTAAGCCATGAACGCGCATGTGAAAACCGAACGGAACGGGGCGGCCGACGCCCCCTTCTACCTGCCGCAGGGCGACGAGGTCGCGGTCTTCGAGGCCGCCGCCGCCAACGACCTGCCGGTGCTGCTGAAAGGCCCGACGGGCTGCGGCAAGACCCGCTTCGTCGCCCATATGGCGGCGCGGCTGGGCCGGCCGCTTTATACCGTGGCCTGCCATGACGACCTGTCCGCCGCCGACCTGATCGGGCGCTACCTGCTCAAAGGCGGCGAGACGGTCTGGACCGACGGCCCGCTGACCCGCGCCGTGCGCGAGGGCGCGATCTGCTATCTCGACGAGGTGGTCGAGGCGCGCAAGGACGTGACGGTGGTGCTGCACCCGCTGACCGACGACCGCCGCATCCTGCCCATCGACCGCACCGGCGAAGAGATCGAGGCGGCGCCCGGCTTCATGCTGGTCGCCTCCTACAACCCCGGCTATCAGAACATCCTGAAAACGCTGAAACCCTCGACCCGGCAGCGTTTCGTGGCCATGGAGTTCGACTTTCCCGAACCGGCGCGCGAGGCCGAGATCGTCGCCCGGGAAAGCAGGCTCGACCGCGACCGCGTGACCGGGCTGGTGCGGCTGGCGGGCAAGATCCGCGGCCTCAAGGGCCAGGACCTGGAAGAGGGCGTCTCGACCCGGCTGGTGGTCTATGCCGCCAGCCTGATCGCCGGCGGCATGCCGATCGACCGCGCCATCGAGGCGGCGATGATCGAGCCCCTGACCGACGATGCCGAGGTCAAGCGCGGGTTGCGCGACCTGGTCGCGGCGATCTTCGGCTGAAAAGGAGAGCGTGCCATGGGTCTGGACCTTGAACCCTGGGAGCCCGAGGAAACCGTCGGTAAGCTCTGGCATGTCTGGGCCAGCGGCTTCGGCGCGCCGCAGGAATTCGAGGATCAGGCGGTGGCGCTTTCCGAGGTCTCGGGGCGGCTCGCGGTGCTGTTCCGGGGGCTGGGCGGCGGTGCGGCGGTCGAGATCCGGCCCGCCGCCGCCCAGGCGTCGCGGCATCGCATCGGCTGGCGCCGCCGGCTGGGCACGGTGGCGGAACTGACGCCGCATGCCAGCTTCGACGGCGAGATCCTGCGCCTGCCGGAGCGGCTGTCGGCGCTGCCATCGCGCCAGGCGAACGGCGCGCTTTTCCTGTGGCTCGCAGCTTGCGCGGCGCATGGCAGTATGGTGCCCGCGCAGGGCGATCCGCTGCGCCGCGACCTGGCACGGCTGGGCGCGGCGCAGCGGGCCGTCGCCGCCACGCTGGAGGATGCGCCGGGCCTGACCGGGCTTTACGACGACCTTGCCGAACTGGTGCTGTCCTTGCGCCCCCGCGCCGCGCTGCCGCCGGCCGAGGCGGCGGTCGAGGCGCTGGCCCGGCATCTGCTGGGCGATCCGGCGCCGCTGCCGCCGCTGGCCCGCGACTGGCTGGCGGCGCTGGACGATCCGCAGGCGCAGGCGCCGCGCGGCTATCGCCCGATGCGGCCGGTGCCGCTGTGGCCCGATCTGGCCCTGCCCGAGACGGCGCTCGCCGCCGTGCCGGGCGAGGCGCCCGACGGCATCGCCGCCGATCCGGCCAGCGCGCGCATGTTCCGCGCCCGCCGCCGTCGCAGCGATCAGCCGCAGCGCCGCGACAGCCTGATCCTGCACAAGTTCGAGGCCCTGCTGAGCTGGGCCGATCTGATGAAGCTCAACCGGCATGTCGACGATGACGATCAGGACGATGCGAAGAAGGCGGCCGAGGATCAGGAGGAACTGGGCCTTGGCCAGGTGTCGAAGGCCCCGGCGACGCGCCTGCGGCTGCATCTCGATCTTGCGCCCGAGGACGCGGATCTTGAGGCTGTCGCCGGCATCCACACCTATCCCGAATGGGATGCGCGGCGCGGGCGCTACTTGGCCCATCATGTGCGCGTGCTGGAAAACCGCGCGCCCGGGCATGACGAGGCGCCGGCCCCCGATCCCGGCGCGCAGGCGCGCATCCGCGCCGTGCGCCGCCAGTTCGAGGCCCTGCGCCCCGGCCGCCTGACCTCGACCGGCCATCGCGACGGCGAGGAGCTGGATGCAGAGCTGACCGTGCGCGCCGCCGCCGACCTGCGCGCCACCGGCCAGGGCAGCGACCGGATCTGGCGCCAGTCCCGGCCCTTGGCGCGCAATCTTGCGGTGTCGATCCTGCTCGATGTGTCGCGCTCGACCGAAAGCGCGGTGACGGGCCGCGCGGTGATCGAGATCGAGCGCGAGGCGCTGGCGGCGCTGGCCTGGGGGCTGGATGCCTGCGGCGACCGCTTCGCGATCAACGCCTTTTCCTCGCTGAAACGCGACCGGGTGTTTCTGAGCGCCTGCAAGGCTTTCGACGAGCCGATGGGTGCGGCGGTCGAGCGGCGCATCGCCGGGCTGCGGCCGCGCTTCTACACAAGGCTGGGGGCCGGCATCCGCCATGTCTCGGCCGGGCTTTCGGCCCAGGCCGGCAGCCGGCGGCTGCTGCTGGTCATCACCGACGGCAAGCCCAACGACCTTGACCATTACGAGGGTCGCCACGGCATCGAGGACAGCGCCCGCGCCGTGCGCGAGGCGCGCATGGCCGGCCATGCCGTGCACGGGATCACCGTGGACCGCGACGGGAAAAGCTGGTTTCCCCGCATCTTCGGCCAGGGCGGCTTTTCGCTGATCCCGCATCCCGACCGGCTGCTGGCGGCGCTGCCGGTGATCTATCGGCAACTGGTGGCGTGATGCGCGTCCAGGACCTGCCGGGCGAGCCGATCATCTGGGTGCTTATCGCATCCGAGCTGCTGGTCTTTGCCGCCGGCATCACCGCCATGGCTGCGGTCCGGCTGACCGACCCGGCCGGCTTTGCCGCGGCGCAGGCGCAGCTGCATGGCTGGATGGCGGCGCTGAACACGGCGATCCTGGTCACCTCGGGCTTCTTTGCTGCCCGGGCCGAGCGCGCCTGCCGCCTGGGCGACCGGCGCCGGGCGCGCGTCGGGCTGGCGCTGGCGGCGCTGGGCGGCGCGGGCTTTCTGGCGGTGAAGGCGGTGGAATATGCCGGCGACCTGCGCGCCGGCCTGGGCATGGAGAGCCACCCGTTCTTCACCTTCTACTACCTCCTGACCGGCTTTCACGCCGCGCATGTGCTGTTCGGCATCGGCGTGCTGGCGCTGGTGGCGATCCGGCTGCGCGCCGAGGAGGTGCAGGCCGGCGCCGCCTTCTGGCACATGGTCGATCTGGTCTGGGTGCTGCTGCTGCCGCCCGTCTATCTGCTGGGGTAGGGGATGGGACTGACGCGCATCTGGCTGATGCTGCTGGCGCTGACCGCCGCGACCACGGCGCTGGCCTTCGTGCCCGGCCCCGCCGCCGCCGCGGCGCTGCTGGCGGTGGCGCTGCTCAAGGCCCGCACCATCCTTGCCGGTTTTCTGCATCTCGACCGGGCAACGGGCTGGCGCGCCGCCTTCACCGTGCCGCTGGCGATCTGGCTGGTGCTGATCTGGGGGCTGCATGTCATCTGAGGCGCGGGGGCCCGGCGCTTTCGCAGCTTGCGGCGCCCGCGGCCGTCAATCCATCGCCATCATGCGCAATTCGGCGATATCGGCGATGATGGCCTTGTCGGCCTCGATCTCGACCCCGTGCTGGCGCAGCCGGGCGAAGGCGCGCGACAGGCTTTCCGGCTGCATGCCCAGATGGCCGGCGATCAGCCGCTTGTTATAGGGCAGCCGCACCTCGGTCGGGCCGGCCTCGGCATCGGAAAGGTCGGCCAGGAACTGCGCCACGCGCTGCACCCCGGTATGGGCCTTGAGCCTTTCGATCTGGTCCACCAGCCCTTGCAGATGCACGAAGGTCGAGGCCAGCATCCTGATGGCGAATTCCTGGTTCTCCAGCAGGAACTGCCGCAGCCGGGCGCCGTCGATCTGCAGGAGCGTGCAGTCCGAGATCGCCTCGGCCGAGACCGGATAGGGTTCGCCGCGCAGCACCATCGCCTCGGCAAAGCTGCGGTTGCGGCCCAGGATCGCCACCACCGCCTCGGTTCCGTTCGGCGTCAGCCGCGACAGCTTGACGAATCCGTTCAGGACGATGAACACCGCCCGCGCCGGATCGCCTTGCAGAAAGATGGTCTCGCCCTCGCGATAGCTGCGGCGCTGGGCGTCCTTCAGCAGCTTGTCGCGCATGTCGGGGGCCAGCCCGTTCAGCAGAACGGACTTCTTTACCGCCTCGGGCAGGGGGGCGTTCATCGGATTCCTCATCCATGGTTTCGCGCCGCCCAAGTCTGGCACGCCCGGCCGGCGAGGGAAAGACCGCGCATTCCGCTTGGCCTTTCCCGGCGTTCAAGGCGACAACCAATGCTCGCGCAGGCCGAAATCCTCGTCCAGCAGCACCAGATCGGCCGCGCGGCCGGGGGCCAGGGCGCCGTAGCGGTCCTGCAGGCCCAGCAGCGCCGCCGGGATGGCCGAGGCCATGCGCAGCGCCCGTTCCGGCGCGATGCCGACCTGATGGACCAGCACGCCGATGGCCTGGGGCAGCGTCAGGTCGGCCCCGGCCAGCGTGCCGTCGGCCAGGGTCAGCCGCCCGTCGCGGCGCAGCACCTTGCGGCCGCCCAGCTCCATCTCGGCCAGGTCGGTGCCGGCGAAGGCCATGCAATCGCTGACCAGGAAGATGCCCTCGGGCCGCGCCCCCAGCGCCAGCCGCATCACCGCCGGATGCACATGGATGCCGTCGGCGATCAGGCCGGCACCCGCATCGCCGGCCAGCACCGCGCCGGCCAGTCCCGGCGCGCGGTTGCCGATCTGGCTCATGGCGTTGAAGAGATGTGTGGCGCAGCGGGCGCCGGCGGCAAAGGCGGCCTGCGCCTCGTCATGGCTGCAATCGCTGTGGCCCAGGCTGACCACCGCCCCGGCCCCGGCCAGCGCCGCGATCTGCTGCGGGCTTGCCGCCTCGGGCGCCAGCGTCACCATCAGCGCCGGCAGCCGCCGCGCGGCGTCGCAAAGCCGGGCCAGATCATCGTCGGTCATCGGCCGGATCAGCGCCGGGTCATGCGCGCCCTTGCGGCGCGGGTCGAGATGCGGCCCCTCCAGATGCAGGCCCAGGAAGCCCGGCACCCCTGCCTCGGCCGCCGCGATCCCCAGCGCGATGACATGGGCGGTGGCCTCGGGCGTGTCGGTGATCAGCGTCGGCAGCACGCCGGCGGTGCCAAGCGCGCGATGTGCGGCGCAGATGCGGTGCAGCCCCCCCAGATCGGTCGTACCGTCCAGCATCAGCCCCCCGCCGCCGTTCACCTGCAAATCCAGGAAAGCCGGGGCGAGGATGCCCGACACCGCCCGCCGCCCCTCGGCCGGCGCCTCGGCCTCGGGCAGGATGGCGGCGATCTTGCCCGCCTCGACCACCAGCGCATGGCCGTCGAGGAAACGCGCGCCGTCGAAGATCCGCGCGCCGGTCAGGACCTCGCGCGCCATCACACCGTCTCCGTCACCTTGCGCAGATGCGGCGGCGTGTCCGGGTCGAAGCCGCGCCGCCGCGCCAGCCCCTCGATGAAGGCGTAGAAGCCGGCGATGGTCACCAGCGGTGCCACCAGCGGATGCAGGCCGGGAACCGAGGGAAGGGTGATGGCGCCGCCGACCTCGGTGCCAGTCACGAACACATCCGCGCCCTGGGCCGCCAGCCGCTCGGCCGTGGCCTTGAGCTGGGGCAGGGCGGCATCCTCGATCCCCAGCGCCAGCACCGGGAAGCCGGCCTGCACGATGGCGGCCGGGCCGTGCAGAACCTCGGCGGCGGAATAGGCCTCGGCATGGATGCCCGAGGTCTCCTTGAACTTCAGCGCCGATTCGCAGGCGATGGCGAAGCTGGGACCGCGGCCCAGCACGAAGGCCGAGCTGGCCCGCGCCAGCCGCGCCGACAAGGGCGACCAGTCCAGCCCCACGGCCTGCCCGAACGCTTCGGGCAGGGCGGCGACGGCATCCTGCAGGGCGTGATCCTCGCGCCATTCCGCCAAGAGCGACAGCCCGGCCAGCACCGAACAGACGAAGGTCTTGGTGGCGGCGACGCTTTTCTCCTCGCCCGCCTGCAGGGGCAGGCAATGGGCCGAGACCTGCGCCATCGGGCTGTCCTCGACATTGGTGATGGCGATGGACAGCGCCCCCCCTTGCCCCGAGGCGCGCATCATCTCGACCCCGTCCGGGCTGCGGCCGGATTGCGAGATGCCGATGCAGGCCGCCTTGCCCAGCCGCAGGGGCCGGCGATAGATCGAGGCGATGGAGGGGCCGACCGAGGCGACCGGCACCCCGGCCTCCAGCTCGATGGCGTATTTCAGATAGGTCGCGGCATGGTCCGACGACCCGCGCGCCACCGTCACCACCAGGTCGGGGTCCTTGCGGCGCAGGGCGCTGGCCGCGTCCGCCACCGCATCGCGCGAGCGTTCCAGGAATCGGGCGGCGGCTTCGGGGATCTCGGCCACTTCGCGCGCCATATGGGTCTGGCTCATCACGGGTTCCTTTCGCCTTCCGGGGCAAGTTTCAGTTCCACGGCGAAGTCATAGGCATCGCCGCGATAGAGCGAGCGGGTGAACTCGACCACCTTGCCCGAGGGCAGGTAGGAGATGCGTTCGATGCGCAGCCCGGCCACGCCGGGGCTGACGCCCAGCAGATCGGCGTCCTTGGCGTTCAGGTTCGCGGCCGAGATGCGCTGCACCGCCCGCACCGGCCGCATGCCGCGCGCTTCCAGCACCGCGTAAAGCGAGGCATCGACGCCTTCGGGATCGGGCAGGATCGCCTGCGACAGCGAGGCGCGCTCGATGGCCAGCGGCACCCCGTCCGAGCTGCGCACCCGTTCCAGCCGTGCCACCTTCTCGCCGACGCCCAGTCCCAGCGCCATCACCTCTTCGGGCGCCGGGGCGTGCAACCCGCGGGCGATCCAGCGGCTTTCGACGCTGCGGCCGCGCCGGGCCATGTCCTCGGTGAAGGAGGTCAGCAGCGACAGCGCCTGCTCCAGCTTCTCGACTTTCGGCGCCACGAAGGTGCCCGAGCCGCGCTTCTGCACCAGCTGCCCCGAGGCGACCAGCTCTGCCACCCCCTTGCGTACGGTGACGCGCGACAGGCCGGTCATCGCTGCCAGCTCGCGCTCGGACGGCAGGCTGTCGCCGGGTTGCAGCCGCCCCGAGGCGATGGCCTCGGCGATCAGCCGGTGCAATTGCAGGTAAAGCGGCCCGCCGCCGGTTTCCTCGAAGGCCTCGGGGGTGAACAGCTCGCCCATCACGCCTCCTGCCGGGCCAGATGCAGCGCCCCGTCGACGCCCGAGCCCCTGGGCGGCTGGATGGGCCATAGCCCCTGCAGGCGGGCGGCGTAATGCGGGCCCAGTCCGCCCAGGAACACCACCGGCAGGCCGCGGCCGGCTTGCAGCCTGTCGATCATGGCGCGGATCTCGGCCACGGCGGCGGCAAAGATGCGTTCGCCCGCCGGGTCGGTGCCGGCAATGATGCGCGGCGCGAATTGCGCGAATTCGGCCGGCCGGGCGCGGAAGCCGAAGGAGATCACCCCCTCGATCCCGCCCAGCTCGTCCAGCACCGCCTGCAGCAGCGGGGTCATCGGCGCGAAGCCGTCCTCGGCGCGCAGGGCCTCGGCCAGCAGCGCCCGGCCCAGCACCGCGCCGCTGCCCTCGTCGCCCAGGACGAAGCCGCGGCCGCCATATTGCCGCATCTCGCCGCCGATCTGCACCGCGAAGACCGAGCCGGTGCCCATGGCGGCGACGATGCCGTCCCCGCCCCCCAGCGCGCCGGTGGCGGCGGTCACCGCATCGGTGACGATGCGGGTGCGGCGAAAGGGCAGCATGGCCCGAAGGCTGCGGGCGGCGGCGGTGACATTGGCCCCGGCCAGCCCCAGCACGGCGGTCAGTTCGTCCAGATGGCCCTGTCCGGCGTCCTGAAGCGCGGCGCGGGCGGCGGCGAGGATATTGGCGCAGGCCCCCTCGGTCTCGACCGAGATATTGGCCGGCCCGGCCGCGCCCTGGCCGATGATCCGGCCCGCGCCGTCCGCGATGGCTGCGCGGCAGCCGGTCCCCCCTCCGTCTATGCCCAGGAAATATGACATGGCGACTCCCTTTGACTGCACGATACCAAAACAATACCAAAAGGGAAGAGCTATTTTCGGAAGCGCCATGAAACGCCAATTTTGGCGGATATTGAAGAAGGGTCTTTACAAGTGGTATTGTTTTGGCATTATCAACGGAACAGGGGGAATCACATGACCGCATCCGGCACCGAGGCAAGGCATCCGGCATCCGCAGGGCTTCACGCCCGCCCGGGCGGCGAGGTGCTGCGTGTCCTGCTGGACGCGCAGGTCGCGGCGCTGGGCGCGCTGCAGCCCGCGCTGCCCGCGCTGGAACGCGCAGCCGAGGCCGCAGCAGAGGCGCTGCGCCGGGGCGGCAAGCTCGGCTATGCCGGGGCCGGCTCCTCGGGGCTGATGGCGCTGGCGGATTGCCTGGAACTGGCCGGCACCTTCGGCATCGCGCCCGAGCGCACGCCGATGATGTTCGCCGGCGGGGCCGAGGCGCTTTTGCACCTGCAAGGCAGCGTCGAGGACGACCCGCAACTCGCGCTGGCCGACCTGGATCGTGCCGGGCTGGCGGCGGGGGATGTGCTTCTGTGCCTCTCGGCCTCGGGGCGGACGCCCTATGCGCTGGCGATCTGCGCGGCGGCGCAGGAACGGGGGGTGACCGTCGCCGGCCTCGCCCATGTGGCGGGCTCGGCCCTGCTGCAACGCGCCGATATCCCGGTGCTGATCGAGACGGGGGCCGAGGTGGTTTCCGGCTCGACCCGCATGGGGGCGGCCACGGCGCAGAAGGTGGCGCTGAACATGCTCTCGGTGCTGGTGGCGATCCGGCTGGGCCATGTCCATGACGGCTACATGGTCAACCTGGTGGCCGACAACATCAAGCTGGTGGACCGCGCTGCCCGCATCGTCGCCGCCGTCGCGGGGGTCGGGCGCGAGGCGGCCGAGGCGGCGCTGTCGCACACCGGCGGCGCGGTCAAGCCCGCCATCCTGGTCGCGCGCGGCATGGCGCCCGACATGGCCCGGGCGCGGCTGGCCGAAACCGGGGGCCTGCTGGCCCCGCTGATCTGATTGCAACCAGAGGGTCCGCGAGAGACCCGATGCCGAAGGGAGAAGACCATGACCAAGACCATCCGCCTGGCGCTGCTGGCCAGCACATTGCTGGGCAGCGCCGCCTGGGCCCAGGACGTGACGCTGACCATCGAAAGCTGGCGCAACGACGACCTCGCCATCTGGCAGGAAAAGATCATCCCGGCCTTCGAGGCGGCCAATCCCGGCATCAAGATCAATTTCGCGCCCTCGGCGCCGCCGGAATACAACGCGGTGCTGAATTCCAAGCTGGATGCGGGCTCGGCCGGCGACCTGATCACCTGCCGGCCCTTCGATGCCTCGCTGGAGCTGTTCAAGAAGGGCAAGCTGGCCGATCTGAGCGACCTGGCGGCGATGGCGAATTTCTCGGACGTGGCGAAATCGGCCTGGCAGACCGATGACGGCGCCCAGACCTTCTGCGTGCCGATGGCCTCGGTGATCCATGGCTTCATCTACAACAAGACCGCCTTCGACGAGCTGGGCCTGACCCCGCCCAAGACCGAGGCGGAGTTCTTTGCCCTGCTCGACAAGATCAAGGAAGACGGCAGCTATATCCCGATGGCCATGGGCACCGCCGACCAGTGGGAGGCCGCGACCATGGGCTACCAGAACATCGGCCCGACCTACTGGAAAGGCGAGGAAGGCCGCAAGGCGCTGATCGAGGGCACGCAAAAGCTGACCGACGAGCCTTGGGTCGCGCCCTTCCGCCAGCTGGCGAAATGGAAGGACTATCTGGGCGACGGGTTCGAGGCGCAGACCTATCCCGACAGCCAGAACCTGTTCACCCTGGGCCGCGCCGCCATCTATCCGGCCGGGTCCTGGGAAATCGGCGTCTTCGGCCCGCAGATCGGCGGCGCCTTCGAGATGGGCGCGTTTCCGCCCCCCGTCCCGGCCGAGGGCGACACCTGCTATATCAGCGACCATACCGATATCGCGCTGGGGATGAATGCCGCGACGAAGCATCCGGAAGAGGCGCGGAAATTCCTGGAATGGGTCGGCTCGTCGGAATTCGCCGCGCTTTACGCCAATGCGCTGCCGGGCTTTTTCTCGCTGAATTCGGCCCCGGTCGAGATGGAAGATCCGCTGGCGAAGGAATTCGTCGGCTGGCGCGAAAGCTGCGAGCCGACCATCCGCTCGACCTACCAGATCCTGTCGCGCGGCACGCCGAACCTGGAGAACGAGACCTGGACCGCCTCGGCCAATGTCATCACCGGCGCCGAGACGCCCGAGGCCGCGGCCGAGCGGCTGCAGCAGGGCCTGGCCTCGTGGTACGCGCCGCAGCAGAAGTGACGGCCTGCCGGGCCTGACGGCCCGAAGTGAATGCTGGCCGGGCCTGACGGCCCGGCGGCGGGGGGCCTTCCGCCCCCCCCGAGGGTATTTTTCAAACAGAGAAGGAGGGCGTCATGGCGCAGCGGAAAGCGTTTCGCTGGCATATCGCGGTGTTTCTTGCCCCCGCGGTACTGGTCTATACCGCCATCATGATCGTTCCGCTGTTCGGGACGCTGAACCTGTCGCTGTTCAACATCGGCGAGGAGGGGCGGGTCTTTGTGGGTCTGCGGAACTTCGCCACGCTGTTCGGCGATCCGCGCTGGTCTGCGAGCTTCTGGAACGCGCTCGGCAACAACGCCTGGTTCTTCCTGGTGCACATGCTGGTGCAGAACCCGGTCGGCGTGGCGCTGGCGGCGCTGCTGAGCTCGCCGCGGCTGCGGGGGGCGGCGTTCTATCGCACCGCCATCTTCATCCCGACCATCCTGAGCTTCGTGATCGTCGGCTTCGTCTGGAAGCTGATCCTGTCGCCGATCTGGGGCATCGCGCCGGGGATGCTGGACGCCGTCGGGCTGAAGTCGCTGTTCGCGCCCTGGCTGGGCCGCGAGGGCACGGCGCTGACCACGCTGGCGCTGATCTCGGTCTGGCAGTTCGTCGGCATCCCGATGATGCTGATCTATGCCGCGCTGCTGTCGATCCCCGACGAGGTGATCGAGGCGGCCGAGATCGACGGCGTCACCGGCTGGTCGCAGTTCTGGAAGATCAAGCTGCCGCTGATCCTGCCCTCGATCGGCATCATCTCGATCCTGACCTTCGTCGGCAATTTCAACGCCTTCGACCTGATCTATGTGACGCAAGGCGCGCTGGCCGGGCCGAATTTCTCGACCGACATTCTGGGGACGTTCCTTTACCGGACCTTCTTCGGCTTCCAGCTGCAGATCGGCGACCCGCATATGGGCGCGGCCATCGCCACCGCCATGTTCGGCATCATCCTGCTGGGCGTCGGCTTCTACCTGTTCGCCATCCAGCGCCGGCTGCGCCGCTATCAGTTCTGAGGGGAGAGCCATGAGCCAAGCCCGCCATTCCACCGCCCGCAGCCTGGCCGCCCATGCCGTGCTGATCCTTTACACGGTGATCGCGCTGTTCCCGGTCTTCGTCGTGGTCATCAACAGCTTCAAGAACCGCCGGGCGATATTCGCCGATCCGCTGGCCGTGCCGACGCCGGAAAGCTTCGACCTGATCGGCTATCGCACGGTGCTGGCGCAGGGGGATTTCGTCCTTTATTTCCAGAACTCGCTGATCGTGACCGTGGCCAGCCTGTTCTTCGTGCTGCTGTTCGGCGCCATGGCGGCCTTCGCGCTGTCGGAATACCGCTTTCGCGGCAACATGCTGATGGGGTTGTACCTCGCGCTGGGGATCATGATCCCGATCCGGCTGGGCACCGTCGCCATCCTGCAGATGATGGTGGCCTCCGGGCTGGTGAACACGCTGACGGCGCTGGTGCTGGTCTATACCGCGCAGGGGCTGCCGCTGGCGGTGTTCATCCTGTCCGAGTTCATGCGCGGCGTCTCGGACGATCTGAAGAATGCCGGGCGCATCGACGGGCTGTCGGAATACACCATCTTCTTCCGGCTGGTGCTGCCGCTGGTGCGGCCGGCCATGGCCACCGTCGCCGTCTTCACCATGATCCCGATCTGGAACGACCTGTGGTTCCCGCTGATCCTGGCGCCCAGCGAGGCGACCAAGACCGTCACCCTGGGCAGCCAGGTCTTCATCGGCCAGTTCGTCACCAACTGGAACGCCGTGCTGGCGGCGCTGAGCCTCGCCATCCTGCCGGTGCTGGTGCTTTACCTGATCTTCTCGCGCCAGCTGATCCGCGGCATCACCGCCGGCGCCGTCAAATGATCCGTCTTGCAGCAAGGAGATCCCGATGGGAGCCCTGACCCTTACCCAAGTCACCAAGTCCTTCGGCGCCACCCAGGTCATCAAGGGCGTCGACCTGAATGTCGAGGATGGCGAGTTCTGCGTCTTCGTCGGCCCCTCGGGCTGCGGCAAGTCCACGCTTCTGCGCATGATCGCCGGGCTCGAGGATGTGACCTCGGGCGACGTGACCATCGACGGCGCGCGCGTGAACGACCTGGCCCCGGCCCGGCGCGAGATCGCCATGGTGTTCCAGAGCTATGCGCTTTATCCGCACCTGACCGTGCGCGACAACATGGGGCTGGCGCTGAAGCAGGCCGGCACGCCCCGCGCGCAGATCGAGGCGGCGACCGGGAAGGCGGCCGAGATGCTGGCGCTGGACCATCTGCTGGAGCGGCGTCCGGCCGAGCTGTCGGGCGGCCAGCGCCAGCGCGTCGCCATCGGCCGCGCCATCGTGCGGCGGCCCAAGCTGTTTTTGTTCGACGAGCCGCTGTCGAACCTCGACGCCGCGCTGCGCGTGCAGACCCGGATCGAGATCGCCCGGCTGCATCGCGAGCTGGGCGCGACGATGATCTATGTCACCCATGACCAGGTCGAGGCGATGACGCTCGCTGACAAGATCGTCGTCCTGCGCGGCGGCGTGGTCGAGCAGGTGGGCCGGCCGATGGACCTGTATAACGACCCCGACAACACCTTCGTCGCCGGCTTCATCGGCAGCCCGCAGATGAATTTCCTGGATGCCGGCAAGCTGGGCCTGCGCTCGGACAGGCTGGGCATCCGCCCCGAGCATCTGGTGCCCGGCGGCGGGCAGATCAGCGGCCGCGTCAGCCATGTCGAGAAGCTGGGCGGCGAGACGCTGGTCTATCTTTCCTCGGAGGACCACGGCCTCTTGACCGTGCGGCTGTTCGGCGAGCAGGACTATGCCGTGGACGAGGTGGTGGGCCTGGGCTTCGAGCCGAACCGCGCCTTTCATTTCGACGCCGAGGGCCGGCGGCTGCGCTAGATCACTGTGCTAGATCACCAGGACGCCGGAATGCTTGGCCTTGTGCTCCGGCTCGACATGGATGGTGATCAGCGCCTCGGGCAGCTTGCGCTTCAGCGCCTGCTCGATGCGGTCGCAGATGTCGTGGGCGGCATCGACGGTCGTCTGGCCGTCCACCACCAGGTGGAAGTCGATGAAGGTGCGCGGTCCGGCATGGCGGGTGCGCAGGTCATGCGCCTCGATGGCGCCGGTGGCGGCGTCCGAGATGGTGGCGCGGATATCGGCCAGCGTGTCCTCGGACACCGCCTCGTCCATCAGACCCGAGAGCGAGCTGGTCATCACCTTCCAGCCCGACCACAGGATGTTCAGCGCGACCAGCGCCGCCAGCGCCGGGTCCAGCACCGCCCAGCCGGTCACGACTGCCAGCGCCACCCCGGCCACCACGCCCACCGACGAGATCACGTCCGACAGCAGGTGACGCCCGTCCGCGACCAGCGCCGGCGATTTCAGCCGGCGCCCGCGGCTGACCAGCACCCAGCACCACAGCCCGTTCAGCACGCTGGCCAGGCCGTTGACCAGCAGCCCCTCCAGCGGCGCATCCAGCATGCGCGGGTTCTGGAAGCCGTGATACGCCTCGCGCAGGATCAGCAGCGCGGCGACGATGATCATCACCCCCTCCAGCACGGCGCTGAAGAATTCCGCCTTGTGATGGCCATAGGGGTGGTCCCGGTCGGCGGGCTTGGCGGCGACGCGGATGGCGATCAGCGCGGCGACGGCGGTGGCGACGTTCACCGTGCTTTCCAGCGCGTCCGAAAGCAGCGCGACCGAGCCGGTCAGCCACCAGGCGAAGCTCTTGAGCGCCAGCACGACCAGGCCGACAAGGATGCTGCCGAGGGCGATCTTTTCGGTCGCGGACATGGGCGCTTCCTTTTCCGAATCCGTCGCGCGGGGGTTTAGCCGCGATTGCGAGGCGGGCCAACCGCCATCGCGGAAAAAGGCCGCATCATGGCGGTGCGGGGCCGGTCCAGCGGCGCAGCCCGGCAATCGCCGCCGATCCCCCGCCGCAGGAGCCGCGATTCATCGTCCCGAAACGAAACGGGGGCCGAAAGGGCCCCCGCTGTCGTCATCCGCGCTGCGTTTACTCTGCCGGCACCGCCGCCAGATCCTCGACCGGGGCGATGGGATGCTTCAGATGCGGCAGCATCTCCTTGGGGCAGACCTGCAGGAAGTTCAGCTTCT
Organism: Paracoccus sp. J55; assembly: GCF_000513975.1. Taxonomy (NCBI): domain Bacteria; kingdom Pseudomonadati; phylum Pseudomonadota; class Alphaproteobacteria; order Rhodobacterales; family Paracoccaceae; genus Paracoccus; species Paracoccus sp. J55. The sequence continues at coordinate 56,476 of NZ_AZVA01000010.1, read as the reverse complement.
CCTCCTCCCAGTTCTGCAGGATCTCCTCGGCCCGGCGCGAGCGGGTTTCCTGGTGGTGCCGCTCGATCAGGCCCTTGAGCTCCGCTTCCCAATGCGCCTGCGTCACCGGGCACAGGACCAGCGTTTCGGCATTGATGTAGTCGCGCGCCACGCCCTCGGGGTCGTAGAGATAGGCCATGCCCCCGGTCATGCCGGCGCCGAAATTGGCGCCGATCCGGCCCAGGATCACGGCGACGCCGCCGGTCATGTATTCGCAGCCGTTGCTGCCGCAGCCCTCGATCACCACCTTGGCGCCCGAGTTGCGGACGGCAAACCGCTCGCCCGCGCGGCCGGCCGCGAAAAGATGGCCGTCGGTGGCGCCGTAAAGCACGGTATTGCCGATGATGGTGTTCTCGGCCGCGTTCAGCGGGCTGCCCATCGGCGGCCGCACCACGATGGTGCCGCCCGAAAGCCCCTTGCCGACATAGTCGTTGGCATCGCCCGAGACCTCGATCTTCAGCCCGGGCGCGGCGAAGGCGCCCAGCGATTGCCCGGCCGAGCCGGTCAGGCGCACGGTCAGGTGATCGGGCTGCAGCGTGTTGCGCATGCCGAAAGTCTGCACGATCATCGAGCTCGTCCGCGTGCCCACCGTCCGCTGGGTGTTCCTGACCGCATAGGACAGCTGCATCTTCTCGCCATCCGAGAAGAAGCGGCCGGCATCGCGGATGATCTCGGCGTCCAGCGTGTCGGGCACGGCGTTGCGCGGCTTCGAGCGGTCGTAGACGATCTTGTCCGAACCATCGACGGTGATGAGCAGCGGGTTCAGGTCCAGGTCGTCCAGCGACTTGTCGCCCCGGCTGACCTGGGTCAGCAGATCGGCGCGGCCGATGATCTCGTCCAGCGAACGCGCGCCGATCAGGGCCAGGATCTCGCGCACCTCGGTGGCGTAGAAGGTGATCAGGTTCACCACCTTGTCGGCCGAGCCGTTGAACATCGCCCGCAGCTTCTCGTCCTGGGTGCAGACGCCGACCGGGCAGGTGTTCGACTGGCACTGGCGCACCATGATGCAGCCCATGGCGATCAGCGCGGCGGTGCCGATGCCGAATTCCTCGGCCCCCATCATCGCCGCCATGACGATGTCGCGGCCGGTCCGCAACCCGCCGTCGGTGCGCAGCGTGACGCGGTCGCGCAGCCGGTTCATCGCCAGCACCTGATGCGCCTCGGTCAGGCCCATCTCCCACGGCAGGCCGGCGAACTTGATCGAGGTCGCCGGGCTGGCCCCGGTGCCGCCATTGTGCCCCGAGATCAGGATCACGTCGGCCTTGGCCTTGGCCACGCCCGCCGCGATGGTGCCGACACCCGAGGAGGCCACCAGCTTCACGGTGATCTTGGCGCGCGGGTTGATCTGCTTGAGGTCATAGATCAGCTGCGCAAGGTCTTCGATCGAATAGATGTCGTGATGCGGCGGGGGCGAGATCAGCGTCACGCCCTTGGTCGAATGCCGCAGCCGGGCGATCAGGTCGGTGACCTTCATGCCCGGAAGCTGGCCGCCCTCGCCGGGCTTGGCCCCTTGCGCGACCTTGATCTCCAGCTCCTCGCAGGCGTTCAGGTATTCGGCGGTGACGCCGAAGCGGCCCGAGGCGACCTGCTTGATCTTGGCGCAGGGGTTGTCACCATTCGGCAGCGGGTGGCTGTGCGCCGGGTCCTCGCCGCCCTCGCCCGAGTCGGACTTGGCGCCGATGCGGTTCATGGCGATGTTCAGCGTCATATGCGCCTCGGGCGACAAGGCCCCCAGCGACATGCCCGGCGTCACGAAGCGCTTGCGGATCGAGGTGATCGATTCCACCTCCTCCAGCGGCACCGGCTTGCCCAGCGGCTTGATGTCCAGCAGGTCGCGGATATGGATCGGCGGGTTCGCCCGCATCGTGGCGGTGAACTGCTTCCAGATGTCGTAGGACGCCCTTTCGCAGGCCAGCTGCAACAGCCGCATGGTATTGGCTTCCCAGGCGTGCTTTTCGCCCGAGCGACGCGCCTTGTAGAAGCCGCCCACCGGCAGCAGATCGACCAGCGGCGCGCGGAAGCCCTTGGCATGGGCTTCCTCCAGCTTGGCCTGCAGCCCGTGCAGCCCGATGCCCGAGATGCGCGACTGCATGCCGGGGAAATATTCCGCCACCATGGCGCGGGAAAGCCCCACCGCCTCGAAGTTCAGCCCGCCGCGATAGGAGGACAGGACCGAAATCCCCATCTTGGCCATGATCTTCAGCAGCCCGGCGTCGATGGCCTCGCGGTAGCGGGTCATGATGTCGATCAGGTTGCCGTCCAGCAGCCCGCGCTCGATGCGCTCGGCCAGGGTGTCCTGCGCCAGATAGGGGTTCACCGTGGTCGCGCCGCAGCCGATCAGCACCGCGAAATCATGCGGGTCCACGCATTCCGAGGCCCGCACGTTCAGCGAGCAGAAGGTCCGCAGCCCCTTGCGGGTCAGCCAGCTGTGCACGGCGCTGGTCGCCAGGATCATCGGCACGCCGATGCGGTCGGCCGAGATGCCCTCGTCGGTCAGGATAATGTGGCCGTTGCCGGACCGCACGGCATCCTCGGCCTCGGCGCGGATGCGCGCCAGCGCCTCGGCCAGGGCGTCCGGCCCGCCATCGACGGCGAAGGTGCAATCGATCTGCGTCGCCTGGCCCTCGAACATGCGGGTCAGCTCCTCGAACTCGCCATTGGCGAGGAAGGGGCTTTCCAGCATGGTGATCTCGGCATGGGTCGAGCTTTCCTCAAGCACGTTCTTGAGGTTGCCGAAGCGGGTGCGCAGGCTCATCACCCGGCTTTCGCGCAAGGAGTCGATGGGCGGGTTCGTCACCTGGCTGAAGTTCTGCCGGAAGTAATGCGACAGCGGCCGGAACTGGCGCGACAGCACCGCGGGCGGCGTGTCGTCGCCCATCGAGGCCAGCGCCTCCTTGGCGTCCTCGGCCATCGGCACCAGCATCTGCTCGACCAGCTCGACGGTATAGCCGACCGCGATCTGGCGGCGGTGCAGTTCTTCGCCGGCGTAAAGCGCGGTCTCGGGCAGCTTCGCCATCAGTTCCGAGGGCTGCACCACCTTTTCCACCCAGTCGCCGAAGGGCTGGCTGGCGGCCAGATGGTCCTTGATCTCGCGGTCGTGGTAAAGCTTGCCCTCGGCCATATCGACGGCGATCATCTGGCCCGGACCCAGCGCGCCCTTTTCGCGCACGGTGGTTTCGTCGACCGGGACCATGCCGGCCTCGGACCCGGCGATCAGCAGGTTGTCGCCGGTCACGACATAGCGCAGCGGCCGCAACCCGTTGCGGTCCAGCCCGCCGCAGACCCAGCGCCCGTCGGTCATCGCCAGCGCGGCGGGACCGTCCCAGGGCTCCATGATCGAGTTGCAATAGGCATACATGTCCGCCCAGGCCTTGGGCATGTCGGTGGTGGCCTTGGACCAGGCTTCCGGCACCAGGATGGTCTTGGTCATCGGCGCGTTGCGGCCAGAGCGCACCAGCACCTCGAACACCGCGTCCAGCGCCGCCGAGTCGGACGAGCCGCCGGGGATGATCGGCTTGATGTCCTCGGCCATCTCGCCGAAGGTCCGCGAGGCCATGCGGATCTCGTGGCTGCGCATCCAGTTCGAGTTGCCCTTGAGCGTGTTGATCTCGCCGTTATGGGCCAGCATGCGGAAGGGCTGCGCCAGCCACCATTGCGGGAAGGTGTTGGTCGAATAACGCTGGTGATAGATCGCGAAGGCGCTCTCGAAGCGTTCGTCCTTGAGGTCGGGATAGAATTCGGCCACCTGCTCGGCCAGCATCATGCCCTTGTAGATGATGCTGCGGCACGACAGCGTGCAGATATACATGCCGGCGATCTGCGCCGCCACCGCCGCCTTCTCGATCCGGCGGCGGATGATGTAGAGCTCGCGCTCGAACTGCTCGTCGTCGATGTCCTTGTCGCAGCGGATCAGGATCTGCTCGATTTCGGGGCGGGTGGCGTTGGCCTTTTCGCCCAGGACCGCGGTGTTCACCGGCACGTGCCGCCAGCCATAGATGTAATGGCCCATGCGCAGCACTTCGGATTCCACGATGGTCCGGCAGCGTTCCTGCGCGGCGAAATCGGTGCGCGGCAGGAACACCTGGCCCACGGCGATCAGCTTGTCATGGTCGGGCTCGTGCCCGGTGCGGCGGACCTGGTCGTAGAAGAAGGGCACCGGGATCTGCACGTGGATGCCGGCGCCGTCGCCGGTCTTGCCGTCCGCGTCCACGGCGCCGCGATGCCAGATCGCCTTCAGCGCGTTGATGCCGCTTTCCACCACCTTGCGGCTGGCCTTGCCGTCGATGCTGACGACCAGGCCGACGCCGCAGGACGAATGCTCGTCCTCGGCACGGTAGAGCGAATGTTCCGCCATCCAGTCGCGGCGGGCCTGTTCCTGCTGTTCCCAGCTCATCTGTTCACAGTCCATCACGTCCGTGCCTCCTTCATAAGCTGCCACAGGATGCCGGCGCCTTCGCCGCCCACCATCTGCAGGTCGCAATCATATTCCGGCGTGGTCGAGCCGAAGCCGGGCTGCCCCGGGAACGAGCACGTCACCGGGCTGTCGTTGGTCTGCTGCACGGCGCCGGTCCAGTCCTCGGAGGTCTCGACGCCGCCATAGAACCGCCCTTGCGCGCGGCTGACGAATTGCTGGCCCCGGCGCCGGATCAGCACCTGGCCGGATTCGCTGTAGGTGGTCAGCTCGAAGCGCGTGACCTCCAGCGACACGCCGCCGATCTGCACCGTCTCGCCGGTCAGCTCGTCCTGGCCGACATGGCGCAGCCGCTCGCCGCTGTTCGAGCGGGTCCAGAAGTCGAAATCGTCCCGGCCCGTGTCCAGCAGCGTGCTGAACGAGGCATGGTCCTCGGCCTCGTCCTCCAGCACGTCGGTCAGGCCGCTGCGCAGGTCGGTGCTTTCCATCCAGCGCGTCTCGCGGTCGATGCGCGACTGGAAGGTCGGGCCCTCGGCGGTGAAATAGGTCACCCACTGGTCGCCCGGCGCATCGGCGCTGCACCGATAATGCTGCGAGACGCTGCAGCCGCGGTTCTGCACCGTCACCTCGAGCTTGCAGCCCGAGGGCGGGGTGAAATTCGCCGCGGCGGCAGGCAGCGGCAGAAAGGTCAGCAAGGTTGCTATTCCTGCCGCCAGCGCCGCGCGGCGCGTTGTGGGATTGATGCTTGGTCCAGACGCCATGGCCACACCCCTATTCGGCGGCGACGCGGGCGGCGCCCGAAAGATAGCCGGCGATGCTGTCGGCAGCCTCGCGGCCGTCGCGGATCGCCCAGACCACCAGCGAGGCGCCGCGCACGATGTCGCCCACGGCAAAGACGCCGGGCAGGCTGGTCTGATGCGTCTGGTAATCGGCCTTGATCGTGCCCCAGCGCGTCACTTCCAGCCCCTCGACGCCCCAGAGCCGCGGCAGTTCCTCGGGCTCGAAGCCCAGGGCCTTGATGACCAGCTCGGCCGGCTCGTCGTAATCGGCGCCCTCGATCAGTTCGGGCGACTGCCGGCCCGAGACGTCCGGCGCGCCCAGCCGCATCTTCTGCACCCGCACGGCGCTGATGGTCGGGATGTCGCCGGTATCGTCCACGTCGCGTTCCTGCGCCACCATCGCCTCGCCGGTGACATGGCCGGTGAATGCGCCGGGGGCCGAGAGCCAGACGAATTCGACGCCCTCCTCCTCGGCGTTCTGCACCTCGCGCTGGCTGCCCGGCATGTTGGCGCGGTCGCGGCGATACAGGCATTTCACCGATTGCGCGCCCTGGCGGATGGCGGTGCGCACGCAATCCATGGCGGTGTCGCCGCCGCCGATGACCACGACGCGCTTGCCCTTGGCGTTCAGCTCGCCATCCTCGTAATCGGGGATCTCGTCGCCCAGATCGACCCGGTTCGAGGCGGTCAGGTAGTCCAGCGCCCGCACCACGCCCTTGGCGGCGGCATTGTCGATGTCCAGGTCGCGGGTCTTGTAGACGCCGGTCGCGATCAGCACCGCGTCATGCTTGCCGCGGATGGCGTCGAAGCTGATATCCTCGCCGACATTGATGTTCAGCACGAAATCCACGCCGCCCTCGGCCAGTTGCCGGGTGCGCCGCTCGACCACCTGCTTTTCCAGCTTGAAACCGGGAATGCCATAGATCAGCAGCCCGCCGGCGCGGTCGTGGCGGTCGTAGACCGTGACCTGGAAGCCCATGCGGCGCAGCCGGTCTGCGGCGGCAAGGCCGCCCGGGCCGGCGCCGATGATGCCGATGGATTCCGGGCGCTCCTGCATGGGGACGACGGGGGCGACCCAGCCCTCTTCCCAGGCGGTGTCGGTGATGTATTTCTCGATGGCGCCGATGGTGACGGTGCCGTGGCCGGACTGTTCGATGACGCAATTGCCTTCGCACAGCCGGTCCTGCGGGCAGATGCGGCCGCAGATCTCGGGGAAGGTGTTGGTTTCCTGGCTGCGCAGATAGGCCTCCTGCACGCGGCCCTCGGCGGTCAGGCGCAGCCAGTCGGGGATGTTGTTGTGCAGCGGGCAATGGCTCTGGCAATAGGGCACGCCGCATTGGCTGCAGCGGCTGGCCTGTTCCTTGGCCTTGGCCTCGGCGAATTCGCGATAGATCTCGTGAAAGTCTTCCGAGCGGGATGCCGCGTCACGTTTCTCGGGCATCTCGCGCCCGATGGTGACGAATTTGAGCATCTTCTGCGTGGCCATGGCTGCGCGTCCTTCGATGACGAGGGTGTTCACAGCCTGATAAGTCAGGCCGCCGCCAAAGAAAAGTCAGCAGAGTTGACCTAATTAACGATTTCCAGCTCTTGCGTTAAAAAATCCATGCTGCAAATGCGAAAAATAGGTCAGCATAGTTTACCAACCTGCCTGCAAAGCCAGCAGAACTGCGGCTCCGACCACGATTCGCCACCAGGCGAAGAAGCCGTAGCCATAGGTCGAGACATAGTTCAGCAGCCCGCGCACCACGACGACGGCGGCCAGAAAGGCGCAGAAGAAGCCGATCACGATGTTCCCGGTCGCTGTCGCGTCCAGGATGTCGCGGTTCTTGTAGAGGTCATAGACGAAGGCGCCCAGCATCGTCGGCATCGACAGGAAAAAGCTGAACTCGGCCGCGGAACGCTTGTCCGCGCCCAGAAGCAGGGCGCCCACGATGGTCGCGCCCGAACGCGAGACGCCGGGGATCATCGCCAGGCACTGGATGAAGCCGATCTTGACCGCCATGGGCAGCGGGAAGTCCTCGGCCGAGAAATAGCGCGGCCGGTTCGCCATCCGGTCCACGAACAGCAGCACCACGCCCCCGACGATCAGCATGACCGCGATCAGGCCGGGGGTCTCGAACAGGACCTCCTTGATGATGCGATGCGCCAGCACGCCGATCACCACGGCGGGCAGGAAGGCCAGCAGGACGGCCAGGATGAAGCGCCGCGCGCGCGGGTCCTGCGGCGCGCTGGTGAAGATCCGCCACAGCCGCCCGGCATAGACGCCCAGGATGGCCATGATCGCGCCCAGCTGGATCAGCACCTCGAAGGCGCGGCCGGGCGAATCGAAGCCGAGGAAATGCCCGGCCAGCAGCACGTGGCCGGTCGAGGACACGGGGATGAACTCCGTCAGCCCCTCCAGCAGACCCAGGGCGACGGCAACAAGGGTGTTGTGGTCCATCAGCTGTTGCGCAGGTTCTTCGCCGAGGCGGTGATCGCCTCATATTGTCCCGAGGGGCGGAAGCGCCACAGATAGCCCTCGATGACGGCGGGGGCGGCGGTCGGCTCGATGCCCAGGTCGGCGAAGGTCTTGACCTGGCCCGAGACCCGGTTCGGCAGGCGCAGCAGCCGCGCCTGGTCGCGGGTCATGATGCGGTTGGTCAGCAGCCCGCCGGTGACGGTCTGCACGCCGTCCAGCGCCGTTCCCATCACGCGGCTCAGCCAATGCGGCAGGCCGATGACGGCGCGGCGGCGCCCGATGGCGGTCAGCACCTGCTGCGCGATCTCGCGCATCGTCAGGACGTCCGGCCCGCCCAGTTCGTAGATGCCGGGCTGCGCCTCGCCCGCGGCGGCCACGGCGGCGGCGCGCGCCACATCATCGACATAGACCGGCTGCATCGGCGTATTCGCGCCCGGCACCAGCAGGATCGGGCCCAGCCGGGTCATCGCGGCGAGGCGGTTGTAGAAATGATCGTCCGGTCCGAACATGACCGAGGGCCGCAGGATCACCGCATCGGGGCGATGCGCCAGCACCGCGGCCTCGCCCCGGCCCTTGGAGGCGGCATAGCGGCTTTCCGAATCCGCATCCGCGCCGATGGCCGAGACATGCACGAACTGCTTCACCCCGGTCTCGGCGGCGATCCGGGCGACGCGGCCCGCCGCCTCCTCATGGATGGCGTCGAAGGTGTTCTTGCCCTCGCGCACCATGATGCCGACGCAGTTGATGACCGCATCCGCATCGGCCATGCAGGCGGTCACCGACAGGTCGTCGCGGATGTTGCAGGGCACCGGCTCGACCTGGCCGGGCGCGCCATAGGTGCGCACGACGCCGGCCTCGTTCGGGCGGCGGACGGCGACGCGGATGCGCCAGCCCTGCGCGGCCATGATCCGGGCGATCTGCCGGCCCAGGAATCCGGACCCGCCATAGATGGTGACCAGCTTGGCTGCGGACATGCGGCGCTCCCTTCGTGGCTTGCTTGATCGTTCAATACCCAAGGCTTCCGCCAGCGGCAAGCCGTGGCCGTAGCCCTGCGACGATCGCGTCCGCCACCCGCAGCGCATTGGCGGCGATGGTCAGGCTGGGATTGACCCCGTTCGAGGTCGGCATGAACGAGGAATCGGCCACGAAGAGATTGTCGACGCCATGCATCCGGCAATCGCGGTCCAGAACGCTGCTGGCGGGATCGTCGCCAAAGCGCAGCGTGCCGCAGGGATGGGCGAAGTTCAGCTGCGGCGCGCTGCCCATGAACATCGCCCGATGCGGGCGGAAGGCCGCGCGCATCGCCTTGCGGAAGGCGGCCCGCCGGCCGCGCAGCTCGTCCGAGATGTCGTAGCGGAAGCGCAGCCGGTCGGGGTCCTGCGGATCGGGCAGGACGCGGTTATGCGCATAGGGCAGGTCCTCGAGCACGCCCACGAACAGCTTGGCATTGCCCAGCATCCGCGCCGCGACCAGGGCGGGAAAGCGCAGCCCGTGCCGCAGCGGCCGGATGCGGCGCAGCGGCGACTGGTCGAAGCGGCCGTTCAGCGCGTGCAGGATCTCGCCATAGCCGGCCGTCAGCCCCATGGATTGCACGGTGCCGAACCGCTGGCCGTTGATGAAATACAGGTCGCGCATGCTGATCGAGCGCGAGGCGCCGGTCTCGTCCCGGCCCTGTCCGGCCCAGATGGCGATGATCTCGCTGAGGTGGAACATCAGGTTGCGGCCGACCAGGCCGTTGCGGTTGCCCAGCCCCCGGGGCCAGGCCTCGCCGGCCGAACGCAAGAGCAGCGAGGGCGAGCCCAGCCCGCCCGCCGCCAGCACATAGGTCCGGGCGCGCAGGGTGAATTCCTGCCCGTCGCGGCGGCAGGTGACGCCCTGGACCTGCTGGCCGTCGGCCTCGATCCGGGTCACCGAGCAGCGGTCGATCAGCGCGGCGCGGCCGGTCTCGATCGCCGGCAGCACCCCGGCCGAGCGGCCGTCCATCTTGCAGCGCCGCGGGCAGCGCCGGCCGAAGCAGCTCTCGCAGCCCGGCAGGAAGCGCGCCGCCATATGCGTGCGATAGGGATGCATGCCCGACCGGCGCAGCGCCGCCATCAGCGCCGCATCCGAGGCCGGCAGCGGCAGGATCGGCGGCAGCAGCTCGGCCCCCGCGGGGGCGAGCGGATCGACCTCGCCGTTGATATGGAAATATTTCTCGGCCAGCGAGAACCAGGGCAGCATCTCGTCATAGCCGACCGGCCAGCCGCCGGTCGGATGCGGCAGCGCCTCGGTCGTGTCCAGGTCGTGCCGCTCGGGACGCTCCAGCGTCGCCGCGTAATAGGCCGAGGTGCCACCCACCCCGGTGCCGATCATGCCGTCAAGCTCGCACCAGGCGCCGTCCAGCTTGGCCTCGAGCATGCAGGGCCAGGCGCCGTTGGCCATCCGCGCCTCGGGATCGCGGGTCTCGATCCCAAGCGCGGGCAGGGGGGCGTCGCCCAGGTCGGGCCCTTTTTCCAGGTAGAGCACGGAAAGCCCCGCCTCGGCCAGGCGCCGGCCCGCGGTTCCCCCGCCGATCCCCGTGCCGATCACGATGGCGTCCCATTCGCGGGTCTTGAGGTCGTCCATGGAAAAATTCCGTTTATCAGAGCACTGGCAACAAATGACTTCCTGTGAAGGGTTTCTAGTCCCGGGCGCTTCCCGGCAGCAACCTGACCGAAAGGATAGGATATCGCCCGCTGCGGTTGTGGACGGCGTTCGATGCGGCGCTGCGGGCCGCGGCTGGCGAAAGAATATCGCGACCCGCGCGGCGGCGCGGAAAAAAGATTCGGGTGGGCGAAGATTTTTGTTGCCCCCCCCGTTGACACCCCCCGCGGCTGGGCTTAATCACCCGGCTCACGCGACCTGCCCAGGTGGCGGAATTGGTAGACGCGCACGGTTCAGGTCCGTGTGCCGCAAGGCGTGGAGGTTCGAGTCCTCTCCTGGGCACCATGATACAAAAGCCGCGCAAGCCCTTGGGTTTGCGCGGCTTTTGCTTTGACGACAGGGCCGGGCAGGCGGGCCTTGTTGCCTGCGGCGGCGTCGCATGGGTATTTGGGGAACGAAGAAGCCGCCGGCTTTCGGTGCTGGGGTCGCGGCAGCCGGCCCCGGCAGGCTTGCAGCATGGGGCGGGGAAGAAAAGGGGCCTGCATGATACCGCGTTTCGGACCGCCGCCCGGACGGCGCGCCTATCGGCTGCGTCCGGGCGCCTATGCGCTGCTGGTCCGCGACGGGGCGGCGCTGCTGACCTTCCAGCAGGCGCCCGCGCCGGAGTTCCAGCTGCCCGGCGGGGGCATCGATCCGGGCGAATCGCCGCTGGCCGCCCTGCATCGCGAGGTGCGCGAGGAGACCGGCTGGAGCATCGGCAATCCGCGCCGCTTCGGTGCCTATCGGCGCTTCTGCTATATGCCGGATTACGGGTTCTGGGCGGAAAAGCTCTGCACCGTCTGGCTGGCGCGGCCGGTCGCCCGCCTGGGCACGCCAGCCGAGCCGGGGCATGAGGCGCATTGGGTGCCCTTGCCGCGCGTCGCGGCCTTGCTGCCCGACCCGGGATCGCGCGCCGTGGTGCGGGCGGCGCTGCGCCGGCGCTGAGGCGGATCAGCCCCAAGGGTCTTGCCCGTCCGGACGCCGCTCGATCAGCACCGCCGAAATGTCGTCGCTGCGCTGGCCGCCGGCATAATGCGCCGCAGACCAGCAGATCGATTCCAGCAGCGCGTCGCCGCGCAGCATGGCATTGGTGCGCAGGATGGCGTGCAGCCCCTCTTCGCCCAGGGGCTCGCCGCGGGGATTCTCGCTTTCGGTCAGCCCGTCCGAGCTGATGAACAGCCGGTCGCCGGGGCTCAGGGTCAGCTGCACCTCTTCGTATTCGGCATGGGAAAAGACGCCTACGGGCAGGCCGCCGCCGCCGATGCGCTCGATCCGGCCATCGGCGCGTTGCAGCACGGGATGCGGGTGGCCCGCCTGCACCAGCCGCAGCCGGCCGGTCAGGAAGTCCAGGTCGGCATAGACCATGGTGAAATAGGATTCGGTGCGCAATTCCTCGAGCATCAGCATATTGAGCTGGCGCAGGATCTCGGCAGGCGGGCGGGCGTCGTAGAGCCCCAGCTCGGTGATGCGCAGCGCGATGTTGTGGTCGGTCGCGCCCGAGAGCAGCGCCGCCAGCCGGGCGCTGAGCAGGGCGGCCGCCACGCCATGCCCCGCCACGTCCAGCGCGAACAGCCCGACCCGGCGGGCATTGATCGGGAAGAACCCGACCAGGTCGCCGCCGATATGGCCGGCCGGGCGCATCAGCAGGGACAGGTCGAAATCGCCGTAGCGGCCATGACGTTCCCGCACCAGCCCCTGCTGCAGGCGCTGCGCCTCGCGCAGGTCGCGCTCGATCGCGGCCTGGGTGGCGCGCAATTCGGTCAGCGTGGCGCTGAGCTGGGCATTGGCGTTGCGCAGCCTTTCCTCCATGCGCAGGATGCGTTCGCTGGCGGACAGCCGGGCCAGCAGCTCGGCCCCCGAGACCGGCTTGGTCAGGAATTCGTCGGCGCCGGCGCGCAGCCCGTCGGCAATGTCCTTCTTGTCGTTGCGCGAGGTCAGCAGGATGAAATAGCCGTAGCGGTCCGACTGCATCTCGCGGAAGCGGCGGCAGAAATCCAGCCCGCTCTGCCCCGGCATCATCCAGTCCGAGATCACGATGTCGGGGCGCCGTTCCAGGCAGATGCGCATCGCCTCGTCGCCGCTGGCGGCCTCCACCACGTGATAGCCGGCGCGGGTCAGCTGGACCGCCAGGGTGCGCCTTTGCGCCCGGCTGTCATCGACAAGCAGCACCAGCCGCCAGTTATGCGGGATGGAGCTTATTGCATGGCCGTCCAGGATCATCATGCGGACGGTGTAAGCCCGGGCCGCTGAAGGTTCCGTTAATCCGGACAATTTTCGCGATTAACACGTTCTGGATGATTTCCCTGTTATGAATAAGGGGTGATTCTTCCAAGGGTTGTCCATGCTGGATTGGAACCGTATCAACGAGCTGCGCGGCGAAGTCGGCGATGACGAATTCCAGCTGATCCTGGAGCTGTTTCTGGACGAGGTCGAAGGCGTCATCATGCGCCTGTCGCGCCGCGACGCGCTGCGGCTGGAAACCGACCTGCATTTCCTGAAGGGCTGCGCCTGGAATCTGGGCTTCTCGGAATTCGGCAATCTCTGCGACGCGGGCGAGCGCAAGGCCGCCGCCGGCCGGCACGGCGAGGTCGATGTCGAATCGCTGCTGGCCAGCTATTCCGCCTCGAAACAGGCGCTGATGCGTCAGCTGGACGCGGCGTTGCATCCCGGCAAGCGGGCCCGCCATGCCTAGCGCCGTGCCGGGATCAGATCAGGAACTCGGCCAGGACCGGGTCGCGGGTGATGTCGCGATAGCCGATCCCCGCCGCGTCCAGCCTTTCGCAGATCCGTTCGAGATTGGCGGGAGCGGTGGTCTCGATGCCGATCAGGACCGAGCCGAAATTGCGCGCCGATTTCTTTAGGTATTCGAAGCGGGCGATATCGTCCTCGGGGCCGAGCAGCTGCAGGAAGTCGCGCAGCGCGCCGGGCCGCTGCGGCATGCGCAGGATGAAATAGCGCTTGAGGCCCGAGAAACGCTGGGCGCGCTCCTTGACCTCGGGCAGGCGCTCGAAATCGAAATTGCCGCCCGAGCAGATGCAGACCACGCGCTTGCCGGCCAGCCCGGGCATGTCGCGCAACACGTCCACCGCCAGCGCCCCGGCGGGTTCCAGCACGATGCCCTCGATGTTCAGCATCTCCAGCATGGTGGCGCAGATGCGGTCCTCGGGCGCGGTATGGACCCGGTCGGCGCCGAAGCCGGCGAGCGCGCGAAACGGCAGGTCGCCGATCCGCGCCACCGCGGCGCCGTCGACGAAATTGTCCACCGCCGGCAATGTCACCGGCGTCCCGGCCAGCAGCGCCTCACGCAGGCTGGCGCCGCCCTCGGGCTCGGCGAATTCGGCGCGCGTGCCGGGGGCCAGCACGGCCAGCAGTCGGGTGACGCCGGCGGCCAGCCCGCCGCCGCCGACCGGCAGCACCACGACATCCGGCGCCCCGCCCAACTGGTCGAGCAGCTCCAGCCCGACCGTGGCCTGTCCCTCGATGATGTCGGCATCGTCGAAGGGCGACAGGAAGGTCGCGCCCTGCGCCCGGGCGAAGTCCTGGGCCGCCGCCAGGGTCTGGTCGAAATAATCGCCGGTCAGCACGATCTCGATGGCGCCGTTGCCGAAGATGCGGGTCTTGTCGATCTTCTGCCTGGGCGTGGTGACGGGCATGAAGATCGTGCCGCGGGCGCCGAAATGCCGGCAGGCAAAGGCCATGCCCTGGGCATGGTTGCCGGCGCTGGCGCAGACGAAATGCCCTTGCGACCCGGCCCCGATCTTGCGCATGGCGTTGAAGGCGCCGCGCAGCTTGTAGCTGCGCACCGGCGTCAGGTCCTCGCGTTTCAGCCAGATCTCGGCGCCGTATTTCGCCGAGAGGTGGTCGTTCTTCTGCAGGGGCGTCGGCTCGAAGAGGTCGCGCAACGCGATCTCTGCCTGGCGGACAGAGGCGGCAAAGTTTTCCATATATCCGCGAATGGCGCGAAACGGGCGATTTGGCAAGGTGGCTCAGCGGAAAGATCTGTCGCGGGGGCAGGGCAACACGATGAAGCGGCCGCCGCAACCTCGCTCCCGGCAAGGCTCCCCTTGTGACGCCCGGCGAATGCGCCTATTCCCTGCCGAAATTTCACTGGGGGTCATCCGCATGTCCGACGCGCCGAAGAAAGTCGTCCTTGCCTATTCGGGCGGGCTCGACACCTCGATCATCCTGAAATGGCTGCAGACCGAATACGGCTGCGAGGTCATCACCTTCACCGCCGACCTGGGCCAGGGCGAGGAACTGGAACCGGCGCGCCAGAAGGCCGAGCTGCTGGGCATCAAGCCGGAAAACATCCATATCGTCGACGTGCGCGAGGAATTCGTGCGCGATTTCGTCTTCCCGATGTTCCGCGCCAATGCGGTCTACGAGGGGCTCTATCTGCTCGGCACCTCGATCGCCCGGCCGCTGATCTCCAAGCACCTGGTCGAGATCGCGCATCAGCACGGCGCCGATGCCGTCGCCCATGGCGCGACCGGCAAGGGCAACGACCAGGTGCGCTTCGAGTTGTCGGCCTATGCGCTCGACCCGTCGATCAAGGTGATCGCGCCGTGGCGGGAATGGGACCTGACCTCGCGCACCAGGCTGATCGAGTTCGCCGAACAGAACCAGATCCCGATCGCCAAGGACAAGCGCGGCGAGGCGCCGTTCAGCGTCGACGCCAACCTGCTGCACACCAGCAGCGAGGGCAAGGCGCTGGAGAACCCGGCCGAGGAAGCGCCCGAATACGTCTACCAGCGCACCGTCAGCCCCGAGGACGCCCCGGACCAGCCCGAATATGTCGAGATCGGCTTCGAGCGCGGCGACGCGGTGTCGATCAACGGCGAGGCGCTGTCGCCCGCCACCATCCTGACGGCGCTGAACGAATACGGGCGCAAGCATGGCATCGGTCGGCTGGACTTCGTGGAAAACCGCTTCGTCGGCATGAAGTCGCGCGGCATCTACGAGACCCCCGGCGGCACCCTCCTGCTGGAAGCGCATCGCGGCATCGAGCAGATCACGCTGGACAGCGGCGCCGGCCATCTCAAGGATTCGATCATGCCGCGCTATGCCGAGCTGATCTATAACGGCTTCTGGTATTCGCCCGAGCGCGAGATGCTGCAGGCCCTGATCGACAAGAGCCAGGAGCACGTCACCGGCACCGTGCGGCTGAAACTCTACAAGGGCGGCGTCCATACCGTCGGCCGCTGGTCGGATCATTCGCTCTACAGCGAAAAGCACGTCACCTTCGAGGACGACGCCGGCGCCTATGACCAGAAGGACGCGGCGGGCTTCATCCGTCTGAACGCGCTGCGTCTGAAGCTGGTGGCGAACCGCAACGCCCGGTTCAAGTAACCGCACCCGCATTGCATGCAAAAGGCCGCGGGCAGGTTCCGCGGCCTTTTTGCTGGCCGATTCGTCCGATGACCCATCGTCCTGGCCGGCTTCTTCGTTCCCCAAAATACCCCCGCCGGAGGCGCCCGCCTCTCGTTCACTGCTCTCCGGCTCCCCCGCCTGGGGAACCGCGACCGCCATGGCGCGTTCGCCCGCAGGCAAGGCCCAGGGAGGAACCGGAAATGACCATGGCCAAGAACACCGTCTGCCTCTGGTATGACAAGGATGCCGAGGCGGCTGCCCGCTTCTATGCCGAGACCTTTCCCGACAGCGCCGTCACCGCGGTGCGCCACGCGCCCAGCGATTTTCCGTCAGGCAAGGCGGGCGATGTGCTGCTGGTCGAGTTCACCGTCGCAGGCATCCCCTGCGTCGGCCTGAACGGCGGCCCGACCTTCCGGCACAGCGAAGCGTTCTCGTTCCAGATCGCCACCGACGACCAGGAGGAGACCGACCGCTACTGGGATGCGATCGTCGGCAATGGCGGCCAGGAAAGCGCCTGCGGCTGGTGCAGGGACAGATGGGGCATTTCCTGGCAGATCACGCCGCGCGTGCTGACCGATGCGCTGGCCGCCGGCGGCGACGAGGCGAAACGCGCCTTCGAGGCGATGATGGAGATGACCCGGATCGACGTCGCGGCCATCGAGGCGGCGCGGCGCGGCTGAGCCGCGCTTCCCTTCGCGCGCCGCCTGCGGCAGGATGCGGGCATGACCCAGAACCCCGACCGCCCCGCCCATATCGCCATCGTCACCGTCTCGGACCGCGCCGCCCGCGGCGAATATCAGGACAAGGGCGGGCCGGGGGCCGAGGACTGGCTGCGCGCCACCGTCACCTCGCCCATGGACATCACGCGCCGCATCATTCCGGACGGGCGCGAGATCGTCGCCGATTGCCTGCGCGACCTGGCCGACGAACAGGGCGCCGACCTGATCCTGATCACCGGCGGCACCGGCCCGGCCCCGCGCGACCAGACGCCCGAGGCCATGGCCGAGGTGATCGAAAAGGAACTGCCCGGCTTCGGCGAGGAAATGCGCCGCGCCAGCCTGCGCGAGGTGCCGACCGCCATCCTGTCGCGGCAGAGCGCGGGCATCCGCGGCGCGACTCTGATGATCACCATCCCCGGCAAGCCCTCGGCCATCGCCACCTGCCTCGATGCGGTCTTCGCGGCGGTGCCCTATTGCCTCGACCTGATCGGGGCGGCCTATGTGGAAACCGACCCCGCCCGCATCAAGGCGTTCCGGCCGAAGACATAGCCGCCGGCCGGACCCGCAGATCGGCCGGCAACGATTCGCGCAGCACCAGCTCGGCATTGCCGAGATCGTTCTCCAGATGCGCCATCACCTCGGCCGGCGAACGGCCAAGACCCTGCCAGCGCGCGGTCAGGCGGCGGCGCAGCTCCTCCATCGGCACGTCCAGCATGACCGACAGGTCCCAAAGGCCCGCCAGCTTGCGCCAGGGCGCTCGGTCCAGCAGCAGGTAATTGCCCTCGACCAGCACCAGCCGATGGCCCGCCTCGACCCGGCCGGCCCCGGCGATGGAGAGGTCCAGCCCGCGGTCGAAGACCGGGTGGACCACCTCGCCCCCGGCCTTCAGCCGCTGCACCAGCGCGACGAAGCCCGCCGCGTCGAAGGTCTGGGGCGCGCCCTTGCAGCCGCGCAGCCCCTCCGCTTCCAGCAGCCGGTTGTCCAGATGGAACCCGTCCATCGGCACCAGCGCCGCATCCGCAAGCCCGGCCGCCAGCCGGGCGGCCAGGGTCGATTTCCCCGATCCTGGCGCCCCGACGATGGCGACGATCCGCCGTCCGGGTCCCAGCCCCGCAATCCGGTCCAGTATTTCTCTCATGCGCAAATATCCCGGGGGGAGTCCGAAGGACGGGGGGCAGAGCCCCCCGCAGCCGTGCCGTTCAGGCCGCCGTCGCCACCTCGTCCGGAACCTTGGCCCCGGTCATGAAGGCCACCGCGTCCGACATCGAATAATCCTGCGGCCGGATCACGCAGAGCCGCCGCCCCAGCCGGTGGATATGGATGCGGTCCGCCACCTCGAAGACATGCGGCATGTTGTGGGAAATCAGGATGATCGGAATGCCGCGCGAGCGGACATCGCGGATCAGCTCCAGCACGCGGCGGCTTTCCTTGACCCCCAGCGCCGCCGTCGGCTCGTCCAGGATCACCACCTTCGAGCCGAAGGCGGCGGCCCGGGCCACCGCCACACCCTGGCGCTGGCCGCCCGACAGCGTCTCGACCGCCTGGTTGATGTTCTGGATGGTCATCAGCCCCAGCTCGGTCAGCTTCTCGCGGGCGAATTTCTCCATCGCCGGGCGGTCGAGCTGGCGGAACCACCGGCCCATGATCCCCGGCTTGCGCAATTCGCGGCCCATGAACATGTTGTCGGCGATGGACAGGGCAGGGGACATGGCCAGCGTCTGATAGACGCATTCGATCCCGTATCCGCGCGCATCCAGCGGGCTGGCGAATTTCACCGGCTGGCCCTCCAGCGTGATCTCGCCCTCGTCGGGCTGGACCGCGCCCGACAGCGCCTTGATCAGGGAGGACTTGCCGGCGCCGTTGTCGCCGATGACCGCCAGGATCTCGCCCGGCATCAGGTCGAAGTCGCAATGGTCCAGCGCCGTGACCTTGCCATAGCGCTTGACCAGGCCGCGGGCCTTCAGAAGCGGTTCTGCGGAAGTGTTCGCGTTCATGCCGATGCCTTTCTGATCCATTGATCCACCGCCACGGCGAGGATGATGAGCAGGCCGATGAGGAAGAAGGTCCATTGCGGGTCTGTGCCGACCATCTTCAGCCCCATCTCGAACACGCCGACGATCAGCGCGCCGAAGAACATGCCGACGATCGAGCCTCGGCCGCCGAACAGGCTGATGCCCCCGATCACCACCGCGGTGATGGACTGGATGTTGCCCAGCTGCCCGGTCGAGGCCGAGGGCGAGACCGAGCCGAAGCGGCCGATCATCACCCAGCCCGCGATGGCGCAGAACAGGCCCGCCAGCGCATAGACCTGGATCAGCACCCGCCTGGTGCGCACCCCGGCCAGCTCTGCCGCCTCCGGGTCGTCGCCGACGGCATAGACATGCCGGCCCCAGGCGGTATGGCGCAGGACGTAGGCCAGGATCGCGACCAGCGCCACCATCAGGAACACGGCATAGAGGATCTTCACCCCGCCGGGCTGGATGGAATAGCCCCAGAATTGCAGCGCCGGCGCCTCGGCGGCGATGGCCGAGGAGCGGATCGTCTCGTTCGCGGAATAGATGTAGTTCGCCGCCAGGATGATCTGCCAGGTGCCCAGCGTCACGATGAAGGGCGGCAGCTTGATGCGGGCGACCAGCCAGCCATTGGCAAAGCCCATGGCCGTGCCCGCCGCCAGCCCCAGCGCGATGGCCAGCGGCGCCGGGATGCCGTAGCGGAAGGTGAACTGCCCCATCAGCACCGAGGAGAACACCGCGATGGCGCCGACCGACAGGTCGATCCCGGCGGTCAGCACCACCAGCGACTGCGCGCAGCCCAGGATGCCGACGATGGCGATCTGCTGCAGGATGGTGGACAGCGTGACCGCCTTGAAGAAGTTCGGCGACAGCAGGCCGAAGACGATGATCGCCGCGACCAGCACGATCATCGGCACTGCCGAGGGCGTCATGTGCAGCCAGTGCTGCAGGCGCTTCAGGGCGGTTTTCTGTTCCTGGAACTCGGCAACCTTGTCCGAGGCGCCTTGCAGGCCCTCCTCGTAGCCGGCGGCCGTCTTGGTGTCGGATGACATGGACGGTCTCCCCCTTTGCAAGGCGCCGCTCCGGACGCCGCTGCCTGTGGTCAGGGCGAGGCATCCCCCGCCCTGCGGTTCAATCGAGGCTCAGCCCCAGCAGAGCTCGGTCCCCTTGGTGCTGTCGATGGATTCGACGCCCTCGGCCGGCTTGTCGGTGACCAGCTGCACGCCGGTATCGACGAAGTCCTTGCCCTCGGTCGGCGCGGGCTTGGTGCCGTCCTTGGCGAAGGCGGCGATGGCCTCGATGCCTTGCGACGCCATGTCCAGCGGATATTGCTGCGAGGTGGCGCCGATCACGCCCTCCGCGACGTTCTGCACGCCCGGGCAGCCGCCATCGACCGAAACGATCAGAACGTCGTTCTCGCGCCCGACGGCCTTCAGCGCCTCATAGGCGCCGGCGGCGGCGGGTTCGTTGATGGTATAGACCAGGTTGATGTCGGGGTCCTTGGCCAGCAGGCTCTCCATGGCCTTCAGCCCGCCTTCCTCATTGCCCGAGGTGACCTCGTGGCCGACGATGCGCGGATCGGTCTCGTCGCCCCATTTCTCGGGGTCGCCCAGCTCGATGCTGAAGCCCTGCAGGAAGCCCTGGTCGCGCAGCACGTCGACCGAGGGCTGCGAGATCGCCAGGTCCAGAAGCGCGATCTTGGCCTCGGCCGCCGCGTCGCCCATGGTGGCCCTGGCCCATTGGCCGATCAGCTCGCCGGCCTTGAAATTGTCGGTGGCGAAGGTCGCGTCCGCCGCGTCGATCGGGTCCAGCGGCGTGTCCAGCGCGATGACCAGCAGCCCGGCATCCCGCGCCGCCTGCACGGAATCGACGATGGCCTTGGTGTCCGAGGCGGTGATCAGGATGCCCTTGGCGCCGTCCGCGATGCAGGCCTCGACCGCCGCGACCTGGCTTTCGTGGTCGCCGTCGATGCGGCCGGCATAGGATTTCAGCTCGATCCCCAGCTCGGCCGCCTTGGTCTGGGCGCCTTCCTTCATCTTCACGAAGAAGGGGTTGGTGTCGGTCTTGGTGATCAGACAGGCGCTGTCGGCCTGCGCCATGCCGGCGATCAGGGTCAGGGCCGTGCCCGCCAGCGCCGCGCGCAGCAGTGTCGTCTTGGTCATGATGTCCTTCCTCCTCTGGGCGGGTCTGACCGCCGCCTCCTCCAAAAGGCTGCCGAAGAAAGAGGGGCTTGTCAATAAATCAATTTCGTTGATTTATATAGGGGGGAGGATGGAACCATGCCGAACACCATGCCGGCGGCGGCGACGCCGCAGGGGGTCCGCAGCCAGAACGAGCGCCTGATCCTGTGGCTGATTCGCCGCAACGGGCCGATGCCGCGCGCCGCGCTGGCGCAGGCGACGGGCCTGTCGGCGCAGGCCGTCACCAACATCACGCGCGAGCTGATCGCCGCCGGCCTGCTGGATGCCGGGGGCGAGCGTCGGCGCGGCAAGGTCGGCCAGCCGCTGCTGCCGCTGGCCCTGGCGCCCGAGGGGGCGCTGTTCCTGGGGCTCAAGGTCGGGCGCCGGGTGGCCGAGCTGGTGCTGGTCGATTTCGCCGGCCGGATCCGGCAGATCCGGGTGCTGCCGCATGCCTATCCGCATCCCGACGCGATCCGCGATTTCGCCGTCGCCGGCACCGCGGCGATCCTGGCGGACCTGACCGAGGCGCAGCGTGCGCGGCTGTCGGGCATGGGCATCGCCAGCCCCTTCTACCTGTGGGACTGGGCCGAGGAGATGCAGCCCTGGCGCGGCCGCGACCTGCGCGCCGAGCTGGCCGCGGCGCTGGACCTGCCGGTCTGGCTGGAGAACGACGGCTCCTGCGCCTGCGGGGCCGAGATGATGTTCGGCACCGAGGATCTGCCCGAGGATTTCCTGTATTTCTACCTTGCGCATTTCGGCGGCGGCGGCGTGGTGCTGGACGGGCGGCTGCGGCTGGGACCGTCGCGCAATGCGGGGGCGATGGGCTCCTGCCCGGTGCCGGGCGGGCGACAGGTGCTGGACGTGGCTTCGGTTTCCGTGCTGGAGACGGCGCTGGGGCGCGACCTGCCGCTGGACGATGCCGACTGGCAGCTGCCGCCGGCCATCGCCCGGCAATGGCTGGACGAATCGGCGCGGGTGCTGTCCCATGCGGCGCTGGGGGCGGTCGCGGTGCTGGACCTGCCGCTGGTGGTGATCGACGGGGCCATGCCGGCCGCGCTGCGCGAGGCGCTGGTGCGGGCGACCGCCGACGGCCTGGCCGCGATGCGCCATCACGGCGTCACCTTGCCCGAGGTGCGCGCCGGAACCCTGGGGCGACAGGCGCGCACGCTGGGGGCGGCGGCGCTGCCGCTCAGCGCGGGCTTCATGCCGGGCGGCAGTTTCACCGCCCCGCGGCCGGGACGGAACGGGCAGGAAACCCAGGACGCGCCGATGCGTTCCGGGGAGGACAGGTGAGGAAAGGAAGCCGCGGCCATGGCCGACGATCCATACAAGGCGCTGGGACTGGACAAGAATGCCACGCAGGACGAGATCAAGAAGGCCTATCGCCGGATCGCCAAGACCGACCACCCGGACCTGAACCCGGACCCGGCGGCGCATGAACGCTTCAAGGCCGCCTCGACCGCCTATGATCTGCTCAAGGATCCCGAGCAGCGCGCCCGCTTCGACCGCGGCGAGATCGATGCCCAGGGACAGGAGCGGCCGCAGCGGCACTATTACCGCGAATATGCCGAATCGGGCGACAATCCCTATCGCCAGCATCACGGTTTCGACGATCTGTCGGACGTGTTTTCCGACCTGTTCGGGCGCGGCGCCGGCGGACGGCGCGGCGGCGGGGCGCGCAGCTTCGACATGCGCGGCCCCGACCAGCGATTCACGCTGGAGATCGATTTCATGACCGCGGCGCGCGGCGGCTCGACCCGGATCACCATGCCCGACGGCAGCGTGCTGGAGGTGAAGATCCCCGAGGGCGCCCATGACGGCCAGGTGATCCGGCTGCGCGGCAAGGGCGGGCCCGGCATCGGCGAGGGCGGGCCGGGCGACGCGCTCCTGACCCTGATCGTGGCCGAGGATCCCGACTGGAAGCGCGACGGCAACGATGTCGAGACCACGCTGCCCATCACCATCGACGAGGCCGTGCTGGGCGGCAAGGTCGAGGCGCAGACCATCGAGGGGCCGGTCATGCTGACCATCCCGCGCGGCGCCAGCTCGGGCCAGAAGCTGCGGCTGAAGGGGCGCGGCATCAAGGGCGAGGGCGGACGGCGCGGCGACCAGCATGTCATCCTGAAGATCGTCATGCCGCCCAAGGTCGATGACGAGCTGGCGCGCTTCATGGAGCAATGGCGGCAGACCCACGCCTATGACCCGAGGAGGGGAAAATGACCCAGCGCCATTATACCCTGACCGAGACGCTGGCGGCCGTCAGCGACCTGACGCCCGAACAGCTGGACCGCTATATCCGCGCCGGCGTCGTCATGCCGGTGCAATCCGAACAGGGGCCGCTGTTCCGCGAGCTGGACCTGGCGCGGCTGAGCCTGGTGGTCGACCTGGCCGAGGGCTATCACCTCGACGAGGAGGCGCTGGGCCTGGTGCTGTCGCTGGTCGACCAGCTGCACGGGCTGCGCGGCGACATGCGGGCGATCCTGGACGCCGTGGCGCGCGAGCCGGTGGAAACCCGGGTGCGGCTGAAGGCCGCGATCCGCGAGGTGCGGGTGGTGACGCGCTAATCCGCCGGCCGCCGGCGGGGCAGTTCGGCCATGACGGCCAGCCGCTCGGCCTCGGTCATGCGGCCCCAGCGGGTGATCTCGTCGATGCTGCGCAGGCAGCCGGTGCAAAGCCGGCTTGCCGGGTCGATCTTGCAGATGTCGATGCAGGGGGTCGAGGGCTTCATCCCGCCGCGCCCAGGAAGCGCAGCCGGTCCAGCGCGCCCTGCAGGATATAGCCGGCCGCGACCTGGTCGATCACCTCGGCCCGGCGCTTGCGCGAGGTGTCCCCCTCAAGCAGCGCCCGCTCGGCCGCGACGGTCGAGAGCCGCTCGTCCCAGAAGCCGATGGGCAGCGGCGTCAGCCGTTCCAGGTTGCGGGCGAAGGCGCGGGTGGATTGTGCGCGCGGCCCCTCGCTGCCGTCCATGTTGCGCGGCAGGCCCAGCACCAGCCCGACCAGCGCCCGGTCGGCGGCGATCTTCAGCAGCGCCTGGGCGTCCAAGGTGAACTTCTCGCGCCGGATCACCGTCAGGGGCGAGGCGACGCTGCGCAGCCCGTCGCTGACCGCGACGCCGATGGTCTTGGTGCCCAGGTCCAGCCCGGCCACCGCGCCGGTGCGGGGCAGGGCGGCGGCGAATGCCTCGATGCTCTCGCAGATCATTCCAGCCCCGCCTGTTCCGCCGCCGCCTCGATCAGGTCCAGCGCCGGCCGGTTGCCCGCGAAACGCTGCCGGGCCTCGCCCAGGATGGCGGCGGCGTGGTCCTTTTGCCCGATCACCGGCAGGGACGAGATCAGCCGCGCCCATTCCTCGGGCGTGCCGCCCTGGGTGGCAAGCCGGGTCTCCAGCCCCTTGACCATGCCCTCGACCATCTGCTGGCGTTCCTCGGGGCTCATGTCCCCCGCCGCTGCCACGGCCTCCGCATCCGGGCCGGGCAGGGCCGGCGAGCCGGGTGCGGAAGCGGGCGCGGAATCGGTCCGGGGCTCGGGCGGGGTATAGTCCGGGCGGCCGGCGAACCAGGCCAGATCGCCGATCGCGGCGCGGATCGGCTGGATCCAGGGCGCGCTTTCCGGCCCCTCGGCCAGCAGCCCGGCCCAGATCGGAAAGGCGCGGTCGGGGCGGCCGTTCTGCAGATGCAGCAGCCCGACCATGAAGCGCGCCTGCGGATTGTGCGGATCGCGGGCCAGCGCCCGGGCCACCGCATCCTCGCCTTCGGCGGTGATGATGCCGCCCGCCGCCTCGATGGTCAGCCCGGCCAGCCGCGCCAGCTCCTCGGCGCTGGCAGCCTCGCCGCGCAGCGCCACCAGCCGGCGCTGCGCGTCCTTGGCGGCGATCAGGTTGCCCAGCCTTTCCTCGTGCTCGGCCAGCAGTTCCAGCCCGCGCGGGTCGTTCGGGTTCTTCAGCACCGCCTCACGCAGCCGTTCGATCAGCGCCGCATAGTCCGCATCGGGCTCGGGGCGCTGGGGCCGGGGGGTCTTGGCCTCTGCCTCGGCCTGGCTGGGGCGGCCGTCGTAAAGCGCCTGTGCCTCGGCGATGCGCTGCGCGATGGGGGCGTCGGGACGCTCGGGCTGGCCGATGCGCTGGTAAAGCAGGAAGGCCCCGGCCAGCAGCAGCGCCAGAACCGCCAGCGCCGCCCAGCCGCCCGGCGCGCGGCGGGCACTGCCGGCGCGTTCCAGCGCGCGGTCCGCGGCCAGCACCTTGCGGCCGATCTCGACCCGCAGCCGTTCGGCATCGGCCTCGTCGATCAGGCCGCGGTCCAGATCCCGCCCGACCTCGCGCAGCTGGTCGCGATAGACCCGCAGGTCATAGGCGGCGGTGGGCTCGGCGCCCTCGCCCTGCCGGCGCAGAAGCGGCGCGGCGATGGCCACCGCCACCACCCCCGCCAGCGCGGCGCAGATGATCCAGAACATCGGCTTCCCCTTTTGGCTGCTGCCGGTGATAGCGGCTTTCGCCGCGGCGAGAAAGTCAAAGCCCTGCGACAAATGCGCAAATCTCCTTCGGGACATCTGCGCCGTCCCCTGACGCAATTCGACAATCGCCCCGTCGCAACGCGGCTTGCCCGAACACCGCCCTCGCTTCACTCTGCACGGGTCGAGTCGCAAGAGGTTCCGCCATGCCCGCATCTGCAAGTTCCAGCACCGGCCGCTATTCGGTCTTTGCCATCGCTAAAGAGGCGATGCGGCTGCATACCGGCTGGAAACGCGCCTGGGCCAGTCCCGAGCCCAAGAAGAAATACCAGGTCGTCATCGTGGGCGCCGGCGGCCATGGCCTTGCCACCGCCTATTACCTGGGCAAGAATTTCGGCATCACCGATGTCGCCATCATCGAGAAGGGCTGGCTGGGCGGCGGCAATACCGGCCGCAACACCACCATCATCCGCTCGAACTACCTGCAGGACCCTTCGGCGGCGATCTACGACAAGGCGCTGAAGCTTTACGAGAACCTGTCGCAGGACCTGAACTACAACATCATGTTCAGCCCGCGCGGCCTTCTGATGCTGGCGCAGACCGAACACGAGGTGCGCGGCTACAAGCGCACCGTCTATGCCAACCAGCTGCAGGGCGTGGCGACCGAATGGGTCAGCCCCAAGCGCATCAAGGACATGCTGCCGATCATCAACATCGACGGGCCGCGCTATCCGGTCCTCGGCGGGCTCTACCAGGAGCGCGGCGGCACCGCCCGCCACGACGCCGTGGCCTGGGGCTATGCCCGCGCCTGCTCGGCCATGGGCATGCACATCATCCAGAACTGCGAAGTCACCGGCATCGAGACCGCGAACGGGCAGGTCAGGGCGGTGAACACCGGCAAGGGCCGCATCGAATGCGACAAGCTGGCGCTGATCGCCGCCGGCCACAGCTCGGTCCTGGCCGAGATGGCCGGCTTCCGCCTGCCCATCGAATCGCTGGCGCTGCAGGCGCTGGTCAGCGAGCCGATCAAGCCCTGCTGCGACATCGTCATCATGGCCAACACCGTCCACGGCTACCTGTCGCAATCCGACAAGGGCGAGATGGTGATCGGCGGCGGCACCGACGGCTTCAACAACTACACCCAGCGCGGCTCCTGGCACCATGTCGAGGAGACGGTGCGCGCGCTGATCGAGACCTTCCCGATGCTGTCGCGGCTGAAGATGCTGCGGCAATGGGGCGGCATCGTCGACATGACCGGCGACCGCTCGCCGATCCTGTCCACCACGCCGGTCGGCAACATCTTCGTCAACTGCGGCTGGGGCACCGGCGGCTTCAAGGCCATCCCCGGCTCGGGCTGGGCGATGGCCGAGCTGCTGGCCAAGGGCCAGCCCGGCCCGCTGGCCAAGGATTTCGGCCTGAACCGTTTCGTCGAGGGCCGCTTCATCGACGAGAGCGTCGCCGCGGGGGTGGCGCATTGATGCGCGGCGCGGGCGGGTTCCTGCCGGCCTGCGGGGCGGATTTTGGGCCGAATTTCGCCCATCTCCGCACCGTTGCGGAAAAAATCGTGCAAGTCATGGGAAACTCTTATTCATCTAATGAATTGTTAAGTTACGTCCCCATGACCAAGGAGTTTTCTTCATGGCCGAACAGAACAAGAGCAACCTCTGGCTCATCGTTGGCGTCGTCGTCGTCGTGCTGGTGGTCATCTATTGGTTCGTGTCCTCGGGCACCGAGCCGACCGCGACCGAGCCGCCGACCGATCCGGCCGTTTCGTCCGAACCCGCGCCCGTCGATGACGGCGCCATCTCCGTCGAACCGCCGGCCGAGCCTGCTGCTCCTGCCGATCCCGCTGCTCCGGTCCCGGCCGAGCCTGCGACTCCGGCTCCGGCCGAACCTGCGGCGCCTTCCACCAACTAAGGCGCCTGTCCCGGCGCCTTCGGGTGCCGGCCCTTCCGCGGGCCGGGGGGCATTGCGCCCCTCGGCTGATCTTCATGCGCAGCGCGGCGGGCCTGTCCCTGTCCACGCTGGCATGAGCGCGGCGTTGCGCGGGCCCTGCGGCCTGCCGCGCCGTGTTCGCCTTCGCTTTGAAACGCCCGTGATCCGGCCCCGCCAGGGGCGGGCTGCGGTCGCCTGCGTTTCCGCCCCCGGCCGGGGCTTTCCGGCCCGTTCCCCGATTTCCACTGCTGTCCTGCGCATCCGGCCTGCCCACGGGCCGGTTCCCCCTGCGCGCGCCCTGCCGCCGAAGGAGTGATCCATGCTGACCCTGACCTGTCCCTATTGCGGCATCGCGGCCGAGGAAACCGAGCTGCAACCCGGCGGCGAGGCGCATCTGAAGCGTTTCGGCCCCGGTTCGACCGACGAGGAGTTCGAGGCCTATCTGTTCGCCCGCAAGAACCCCAAGGGCGTGCATTTCGAACGCTGGCGCCATGCCTATGGCTGCGGCAAGTGGTTCCTGGCGGCGCGCGACACCGCCACGCTGCAGGTCTTTGGCACCTACAGCGCCCAGACCCCGCATCCGACGCCCGAGATCGTCGCCGCCATCCGGGCGCAGCGTCCGGACTGGCAGCCCGACTGGAGCGAAACCCCTGCCGACACTTCCGCCGACACTCCCGCCGAAAGCCTGAACGCATGACCGAGACCGGACCCTTCCGCCTGCCGCGCGGCGGCCGCCTGATCGACCGCGCCTATCAACTGCCCTTCCGCTTCGACGGCCGCCAGATGCGCGGGGTCGCGGGCGACACGCTGGCCTCGGCCCTGCTGGCGAACGGCCAGCTGATGATGGGCCGCAGCTTCAAGTATCACCGGCCGCGCGGCCCCATCGCCTCGGGCGCCGAGGAACCGAACGCGCTGCTGGGCCTGGGTCAGGGCGGCCGATTCGAGCCGAACCAGCGCGCCACCACCACGCCGCTGGTCGGCGGCATGGTTACCGCCAGCCAGAATTGCTGGCCCAGCCTGAACGCCGATATCGGCGCGATCAACAACTGGATGTATCGCTTTTTCCCGGCGGGTTTCTATTACAAGACCTTCATCCATCCGCGCCCGTTCTGGAAGCATGTGTTCGAGCCGATCATCCGCCGCTCGGCCGGGCTGGGCAAGGCCCCGACCGAGGCCGATCCGGACAAGTATGAACAGGCCTATGCCCATGTGGACGTGGTGGTGGTCGGCGGCGGCATCGCCGGCCTGACCGCGGCCCGCGACGCGGCCCGCGACGGCAAGTCGGTCTGGCTGGTCGAGCAGACGCCGCATTTCGGCGGCCGCACCCCCACCGACCACGCAGACGGCCAGTCCCGCGTCGATGCGCTGCTGGCGGAACTGCGCGGCATGGCCGGCGTCACCCTGCGCCGCTCGACCCAGGCGACCGGGCTTTACGACCATGGCTATCTGCTGGTGCGGGAATCGCTGGCCGATCACGACCCGAATGCGGGCATCCCGCGCCAGCGCCTGTGGCGCATCCGCGCGGGCCATGTGATCGTCGCCACCGGCGCGCTGGAGCGGCCGCTGAGCTTTGCCGGCAATGACGTGCCGGGCGTGATCCTGGCCTCGGCCGTGCGGGACTATATCGACAATTATGGCGTGGCGCCGGGCCGCAAGATCGTCGTGGTGACCAACAACGACGACGCCTATCGCACCGCGCTGGTGGCGCTGGATGCGGGGCTGGAAGTGCCGGTGGTGATCGACGCCCGCAGTTCGGCCGGCGGCGCGCTGCCCGCGGCGGTGCGCGCCCGCGGCGTGCGCATCCTGACCGGCAGCGCCATCGCCGGCATCAAGGGCGGCCATGGCGTCGAGGCGGTCAAGATCTGCGCGCATTCCGGCTCGGGCGAGGTGACCGAGACCGTGGATGCCGATTGCGTCGCCATGTCCGGCGGCTGGTCTCCGGTGGTGCACCTGTGGAGCCATTGCGGCGGCAAGCTGACCTGGTCCGACGCGCAGTCGATGTTCGCCCCCGACCCGAACCGCCCGCCGACCGGCGCGGACGGCAAGGCGATGGCCAGCTGCGTCGGCGCGGCGGCGGGCGACCTGCTGGTCCCGGACCTGACCGGCGCGCAGGCGGAATCCGCGACCATGCCGGTCTGGGTCATGCCGGCCCACGCCACGCGCAAGATGAAGTTCAAGATGTGGCTCGACTTCCAGAACGACGTGAAGGTCTCGGATGTCGAACTGGCCGCGCAGGAAGGCTATCACAGCGTCGAGCATACCAAGCGTTACACGACCCTCGGCATGGCGACCGATCAGGGCAAGGTCAGCAACATCAACGGCCTCGCCGTTCTGTCCAATGCGCTGAACCAGCCGATCCCGGCCACCGGCACGACGACCTTCCGCCCGCCCTATACGCCGCTGACGCTGGGCACCATCGCCGGCGAGGCGCGGGGCGAGATCTTCCAGCCCTTGCGCAAGACGCCCATGCATGGCTGGCACGAAAGCCACGGCGCCTTCTTCGAGCCGGTCGGCCACTGGCGCCGCCCCTATTGCTACCCGAAGGCGGGCGAAAGCCATGGCGACGCGGTGGCGCGCGAGATCCGGGCGGTGCGGGCCTCGGTCGGCACGCTCGACGCCTCGACGCTGGGCAAGATCATCGTCAAGGGCCCGGATGCGGGCAAGTTCCTCGACATGATGTATACCGGCATGATGTCCAGCCTGCCCATCGGCAAGTGCCGCTATGGCCTGATCTGCAACGAGAACGGCTTCCTTGTGGATGACGGCGTGGCCGCGCGCCTCAGCGAGGATACCTGGCTGGTGCACACCACCACCGGCGGCGCCGACCGGATGCATGGCCATATGGAAGACTGGCTGCAATGCGAATGGTGGGACTGGAAGGTCTATACCGCCAACGTCACCGAGCAATGGGCGCAGGTCGCCGTGGTCGGTCCCAAGGCCCGCGTGCTGCTGGAGCGGCTGGGCGGCATGGACCTGTCGGCCGAGGCGCTGCCCTTCATGGGCTGGGCCGAGGGCGAGATCGCCGGCATCCCCGCCCGCGTCTATCGCATCAGCTTCTCGGGCGAGCTCAGCTTCGAGGTGGCGGTGCCGGCGAACCGCGGCCTGGAGTTGTGGGAAAAGCTGCATGAGGCCGGGCGCGACCTGAACGTCACCCCCTACGGCACCGAGGCCATGCACGTCATGCGCGCCGAAAAGGGCTTCATCATGATCGGCGACGAATCCGACGGCACGGTGATCCCGCAGGACCTGGGCCTGGGCTGGGCGATCAGCAAGAAGAAGGCCGACTATATCGGCAAGCGGGCGCAGGAGCGCAGCCACATGACCGATCCCCGGCGCTGGAAGCTGGTGGGGCTGGAAAGCGTCGACGGCCGGGTGCTGCCCGACGGCGTCTATGCGGTGGCCGATGGCGTGAACCCGAACGGCCAGCGCAACACCCAGGGCCGGGTGACCTCGACCTACATGTCGCCGACGCTCAACAAGCCCATCGCCATGGGTCTGGTGCTGAACGGCCCCGAGCGCATGGGCGAGGTTCTGGAATTCCCGGTCGCGGGTCAGGAAAGCTACAAGGCGCGGATCTGCGATCCGGTCTTCTACGACAAGGAAGGGAGCCGGGCGAATGGCTGAGGCACTGGCGAAGATCTCTCAGGTGCAGGACTGGGGCATGATCCAGATCCGCGCCGATCTGGCGCGCGCGGGCGAGGCCATCGCCGCGGCGGCCGGGGTGGCGCTGCCAGAACGGGGCCGCATCACCACCGACGGCAGCCGCTCTCTCGGCTGGATGTCGCCGGACGAGCTGCTGCTGGTCCTGCCGCGCGCCGAGGCGGCCGAGGCGCTGGCCGCCCTGCAGGACGCGCTGTCCACCGAACACGCGCTTGTGCTGGATGTCAGCGACATGCGGGCCGCCTTCCGCATCCAGGGCGCCAAGGCGCTGGACGTGCTGATGAAGCTCTGTCCCGCCGACCTGGCGGCCATGCCCGAGGACGGGCTGCGCCGCACCCGCGCCGCCCAGGTCGCCTGCGGCATCTGGCGCGAACCGGGCGGCTATGTGCTGATCGGCTTCCGCTCGGTCACCGACTACCTGCGCGGCATCCTGACCGCCGCCGCGGCGCCGGGCACGCAGCTCGACCCGCGCTAGTTCCGCGCTGCGGGGTCCGGACGGGGCTTGTGGCGGCGGCAGGGCGGCGTATGGATGGAAGGCGAAAGCCATCCGGTTGATTCCATGCGTCCCGCCCTGATCCTGCCCGCCCTTTCCCTTGCCGGCCTGCTGTCGCCGGCCCCGGCCCTGCGGGCCCAGGATCTCGCGCAGGAGCCGCCGGTGGTGATGATGTGCCAGATCCTTGACGAAAGCGGCACCGGCTGGGTGCCGGAATTCATCATGCTGACCCGCCAGACCTCCGGCCCGCGCCAGGGCCGGATCGAGGTCTTCGACCCGATCCTGCAAAACCTGCTCGGCCGCCCGATCGAGGCCCGGATCACCGCCGACGACCGCAGCAGCCGCAGCTACGGCTGGGCCTTGGCCGGGGTGCGCAACGCCTCCGGCCAGCGGACCGAGCGGCTGGACTACCGGCTGACCGTGCGGAAATCCGACGGCGCGGCCTCGGTCACTGCCGTCGCGCAGGGCTATGACAACGTCATGACCGGGACGGGCGTCTGCGGCTCGCCCGGCGGCGGCTAGGGCCGGAACCCGCGCCGCGTTGAAGGCGTTTAGCGGCCGACAGGGCTTTTCCCCGACTGGCTCCTGTGCCAGAACACAATCCGAAACCGTTGGAAAGGAAATCGAAAATGGCCTTCACGCTTCCCGATCTTCCCTATGCTCACGACGCGCTGGCCGCTGGCGGCATGTCCAAGGAGACGCTGGAATACCACCACGACAAGCACCACAAGGCCTATGTCGACAAGCTGAACGAGCTGGTGGCCGGCACCGAATGGGAAGGCAAGAGCCTCGAGGACATCGTCAAGGGCACCTACCAGTCGGGGGCCGTGGCGCAGAACGGCATCTTCAACAATGCCAGCCAGCACTGGAACCATGCGCAGTTCTGGGAAATGATGGGCCCGAACCCCGGCGCCATCCCGGGCGAGCTGGAAAAGGCCCTGACCGAAGCCTTCGGTTCGGTGGACGAGTTCAAGAAGAAATTCGCCGAGGCCGGCGTCGGCCAGTTCGGCTCGGGCTGGGCCTGGCTGGTCAAGGACAAGGACGGCAGCCTCAAGGTCACCAAGACCGAGAACGGCGTGAACCCGCTCTGCTTCGGCCAGACCGCGCTTCTGGGCTGCGACGTGTGGGAGCACAGCTACTATATCGACTTCCGCAACGCCCGGCCGAAATACCTGGAAAACTTCCTGAACAACCTGGTGAACTGGGAAAACGTGGCCTCGCGCCTCTGATCCTCGGCCCGGCTTCGCATCCCCGGCTTCGCATCAAGGCCCGCCGACCGGCGGGCCTTTTCTTTCTTGCCGAAATATCCCGGGGGAACGTCCGCCTGGCCCCGCCCCGGGGCCGGGCGGACGTGGGGGCAGAGCCCCCGGCCCCTTGCCTCCGTCGCGAATCGACCGCATGGCTGGGGCGGACGGAAAGGGAATGCGCATGAGCGAATGGACCAAGGGTTTCTGGGCGATGATCGGGGTCTGCGTGACCTGGGGCCTGTCGCCGATCTTCTACCGCGCACTCTCCGACGTCCCGGTGGTCGAGGTGCTGGCGCATCGCACCCTGTGGTCGCTGGTGCTGTTTCTGGTCGTGCTGGGCGCGCAGGGCCGGCTGGCCGAGCTGCGCGGGGCGCTGGCCGGCCGGCATGTGGGGCGGATCGTGCTGGCGGCGCTGACCATCTCGCTCAACTGGGGGCTGTTCATCTGGGCGGTGCAGGCCGGGCATGTCGTGCAGAGCTCGCTGGGCTATTACATCTTCCCGCTGACCGCGGTGGTGGCGGGGGTGCTGGTCTTCGGCGAAAGCCTGAGCCGGGCGCAGGGCATGGCCGTGCTGCTGGCCGCGCTGGCGGTGACGCTGCTGACCTGGGGCTTGGGGGTGGCGCCCTGGATCAGCCTGGGGCTCGCCCTGACCTTCGTGCTCTACGGCGCGCTCAAGAAATCGCTGCCGCTTGGCCCCGTCCTGTCCGTCGCCGCCGAAGTAGCGCTGCTGGCGCCGCTGGCGCTTGGCTGGCTGCTGCTGCAGGGGCTCGGGCTGATGCCCGCGCCCCTGGCCCAGCCCCTGGGCTTCGGCGGGAATCTGCCCGTCTCGCTGCTGCTGGCTGCCTCGGGGGTCATCACGGCGGTGCCGCTGATCCTGTTCAGCTATGCCGCGCGCCGGGTCGGGATGGCGACGCTGG
Organism: Paracoccus sp. J55; assembly: GCF_000513975.1. Taxonomy (NCBI): domain Bacteria; kingdom Pseudomonadati; phylum Pseudomonadota; class Alphaproteobacteria; order Rhodobacterales; family Paracoccaceae; genus Paracoccus; species Paracoccus sp. J55. The sequence continues at coordinate 23,150 of NZ_AZVA01000010.1, read as the reverse complement.
GGCTGATGTTCTACCTGAACCCGACGCTGCAATTCCTTTGCGCGGTGCTGCTCTTCGGCGAGGCGTTCACGCGCTGGCACATGATCGCCTTCGCGATGATCTGGGCGGCGCTGGCAGTCTACAGCGCCTCGGCCTTCCGGCAGTCCCGGCGCGGCCCGCCATTGGCAAACGGGTGAAACCCCGTATAGAACAGCGCCAAAGAACTTCCGGGGGCGACATGGCCAATCAGAACGACAGCTTCATCGACGAGGTCACCGAGGATCTGCGCCGCGACCGGCTGTTCGGCCTGTTCCGCCGCTATGGCTGGGTTGCGCTTCTGGTCGTCCTGGGCATCGTGGGCGGTGCGGCCTGGCGCGAATATTCCCGCAACCAGGCCGAGACCCGGGCCCGGGCCTGGGGCGACGCGGTGCTCGCGGCGCAAGAGGGCCAGGACCCGATCGCCGCGCTTTCCGCCGTCGATCCGGCCGGGTCCGCCGGCCGCAAGGCGCTGTCCGAGATGCTGGCCGCCGGCGCCGAGGCCGAGGCCGGCCTGGCGCAGAAGGCGGCCGAGCGGCTCAAGGCCGCGGCGGCCACGCTGGAGGGCGACCCGCTGCTGCGCGACCTGGCGTTGCTCAAGGCGGTGATGGTCGCCGGTCCCGCCATGGACGCGGCCGAGCGCGACCGGCTGCTGGCCGAGCTGTCCAAGCCCGGCGCCCCCTTCGAGCTGCTGGCGCTGGAGCAGAAGGCCGTGGCCCTGATCGGCGCCGGCCGGCAGGAGGACGCGGTCATGCTGATCCGCCAGATCCAGCAAAAGGATGGCCTGTCCGAGCCCTTGCGCCGCCGCCTGTCCGAGATGATGATCACGCTGGGCGTCGAGCCCGAGCAGAGCGAGGGACCCGGGCCGCAGGCCGTCCCTCAGGCCATGCCGGCCCCCGCCGCGAACTGAACCCGGCCCCGCCGGCGAACCGAACCACTGCGCCCGCGGCCGTGCCCGTCCTCAGGCCCGGCCCGGATAGAGGAGAAAGCGATGACGAGGCTGCCCCTGATCGCCGCCCTGGCCGCCCTGACCGCCCTTTCGGCCTGCCAGCAGCGCGACACGATCCTGCCCGGAGAACGGCTGGACCCGCGCGCCGTGCTGTCGCCCGAGGGCCCCGCCGCCGAGGGCGCCCGGGCGCCGACCACCGCCGCCCTGTCGCTGCCGCCGCAGCGCGCCAATGCCGACTGGGCGCAGCGCGCCGGCAATGCCGCGCATGCGCCGGGCAACCTGGCCTTGGGCGCGGGAACCAGCCGGATCTGGGCGGCGCCCATCGGTGCGGGGTCGAACAAGCGCCACCGCGTCACCGCCGATCCCGTCGTCGCGGCGGGGCTGGTCTTTGCGCTGGACAGCCAGTCCACCGTCACCGCCACCACCACGGGCGGCGGCCGGGCCTGGAGCCGCGACCTGCGCCCGGCCGGCGAATCCGACCGCAGCGTCTCGGGCGGCGGGCTGGCCTTCGAGGGCAACCGGCTTTTCGCTTCCACCGGCTATGGCGAGCTGGTGGCGCTGGACGCCCGCACCGGCGGCATCGCCTGGCGGCAAAGGGTCGAGGCGCCGATCGGCGGCGCGCCCACGGTGGCGAACGGCGTGGTCTATGTGCTGGGCCGCGACCAGACCGGCTGGGCGGTGCGCGCCAGCGACGGCAAGGTGCTGTGGCGCAGCTTCGGCAACAAGGACATGGCCGGGGTGATGGGCGCGCCGGCGCCGGCGGTGTCGGGCAGCACGGTGGTGTTCCCCTCGAATACCGGCGCGCTGACCGGCGTCGACGCCTCGAACGGCGCCCAGCTCTGGAGCGCCAATGTCGGCGGCACGCGGCTGGGCCGTTCGGTCGCCTATTTCCGCGAGATGACCGGCGATCCGGTCATTTCCGGCGGCACGGTCTATGCCGGCACCAGCTCGGGCGGCGTCGGCGCCTATGACCTGGCCAGCGGCATGGTCAAGTGGCAGGCGCGCGAAGGCGCGTCCAGCCCGGTGCTGGCGGCCGGCAATTCGGTCTTTCTGGTCAACGACCAGGCGCAGCTGATCCGGCTGGATGCCGCGAACGGCGCCCGGGTCTGGGCGCAGAAACTGCCCTATTTCACCGAAACCGTCATCCGCAAGCAGGACAAGGTCTGGAACCATTACGGTCCGGTGCTGGCGGGATCGAAGCTTTACCTTGCCGGCTCGGACGGCTATCTGCGCGTCTTCGATCCCGCCTCGGGCGCGCTGATCGGCACCGCCCAGATCCCGGGCGGCGCCGCGGCGGCGCCGGCCGTGGCGGGGCAGACCCTTTACGTCGTCACCCATGACGGCCAGTTGATCGCATACAGATGAGCTTCACCCTCGCCATTGTCGGGCGCCCCAATGTCGGCAAGTCGACGCTGTTCAACCGTCTTGTCGGCAAGCGGCTGGCGCTGGTCGACGACCAGCCCGGCGTGACCCGCGACCTGCGCGAGGGGGCGGGGCGGCTGGGCGACCTGCGCTTCATCGTCGTCGATTCGGCCGGGCTCGAGATCGCCGAGGACGACAGCCTGCAAGGCCGCATGCGCCGCCTGACCGAGCGCGCGGTGGACGAGGCCGATGTCTGCCTGTTCGTGATCGACGCCCGCGTGGGCGTGACGGCGGCCGACGAATATTTCGCCGACATCCTGCGCAAGCGAGCCAGACACGTGATCCTGGCCGCCAACAAGGCCGAGGGCCGCGCCGGCGAGGCGGGGGCGATGGAGGCCTATGCGCTTGGCCTGGGCGAGCCCCTGCGCATCTCGGCCGAGCATGGCGAGGGCATGGACGACCTCTACCGCGCCCTCGTGCCGCTGGCCGAAGCCTTCGAGGCGCAGAACGTCCAGCAGGCACCGGAAACCGACGTCGCCGTCGAGGATGGCGACGAGGAAGCAGAGGATTGGCGCCCCTCGGCCGCGAAGCCCCTGCAGATCGCGGTGATCGGCCGGCCGAATGCCGGCAAGTCGACGCTCATCAACAAGATCCTGGGCGAGGACCGGCTGCTGACCGGGCCCGAGGCCGGCATCACCCGCGATTCGATCAGCGTCAGCACCGATTTCATGGGCACGCCGGTGCGCATCTTCGACACCGCCGGGATGCGCAAGAAGGCGCGCGTCACCGACAAGGTGGAAAAGCTTTCCGTCGCCGACGGGTTGCGCGCCGTGCGCTTCGCCGAGGTGGTGGTGGTGCTTCTGGACGTGGGCATCCCCTTCGAGCAGCAGGACCTGCGCATCGCCGATTTCGCCGAGACCGAGGGCCGCGCCGTGGTCGTCGCCGCGAACAAATGGGATCTGGAAGAGGACAAGCCCGAGAAGCTCAAGGAACTGCGCGAGGCTTTCGAGCGGCTCTTGCCGCAGCTGAAGGGCGCGCCGCTGGTCACGGTCTCGGCCCGAACCGGCAAGGGGCTGGACCGGCTGCACAACGCGATCCTCAAGGCGCATGAGGTCTGGAACCGCCGCATCCCGACCGCGCGGCTGAACCAGTGGCTGGGCGCGATGACCGAGGCGCATCCGCCCCCGGCGCCGGGCGGCCGCCGCATCCGGCTGCGCTATATCACCCAGGTCAAGACCCGCCCGCCGGCCTTCGTGGTCATGGCGACCCATACCGACAAGCTGCCCGACAGCTACCAGCGCTATCTGGTCAACGGGCTGCGGCAGGATTTCGACATGCCCGGCACGCCGATCCGACTGACTTTCCGCGACCAGGGCACCAAGAACCCCTACAGGGACAAGGCCGGCAAGATCAGCCAGTCCGGCGCGCTGTCCAAGCACAAGCACCGGCAGAAGCCGAAGGGCAGCTAGGCGGCGGAGGCTTAGGTCGTCACCTGCACCAGCGCCACGGCGATGATGGCGATGGCGATGACCGTCATGGTGGCGATGGCCGCGTCGGTGGTGACGGTGCCGGCGGCCAGGCCGATCAGCCCCCAGATCACCGCGATGCTGAATCCGATCCGCCGTCCCAGCCGCAGCTGCACGCTGACCGCGGCGACCGAGCCGATCAGCAGGGCGATCACCGCCGCCACCTCCTGCGGCACGTCAAGCCGGTCGCTCAGCAGCCCGGTGAAGACGGCAAAGCTGACCAGCAGCCCCCAGCCGGCGACGAAGCCCAGCGAGGAGCTGTGCTGCACCAGCCCGCCGATGCGGATGCCGCGCAAGGCCGCCGCCAAAAACCCCGCCAGCATCGCCGCAGACAGCAGAAAGGCGCCGAGCGGGTGGCTGTCCAGAAGCCAGGGCCAGACCGCCCCGGCCAGCAGCCCGACGATCAGCGGCGCATGTTCGCCCAAGGTGTCGTCCCGCTCGTGCAGCCGCAGCAGGTGGCCGGGCGTCGGCGGCCCGGCGCTTTGCGGCGGCAGCGCCCGTTCCGCGTCCCGGGCGGCCGCGCGCGCCAGCCGCATCCGCCGCCGCTCGATCCCTCGCCGGAAAGCGTGATAGGCGAGCGCCGCCCAGGTCATGCCCAGCAGCCCGGCCATGCCCAGCCCCTGGGGCCGCAGGAACAGGCCGGACAGATCGACCGGCTGCGGCCGGGCGCCGGGGAGACCCTGCCATGGCGACAGCGCCGGGGCCGGCTCGGCGATAGGGGCGGTCATGCCTTGGCCGGGCAGCAGCGCGTAAAGCAGCGTGCTGGCAATGAAGGCCAGCACCGCCAGGATCAGGAAGAATGCGCCCGCGCGAGACATGGGCAGAAAACGCCCCGCGCTCGCGGCGGGTTTCGCCCCGTCCCGCTTTTGTTAAGTCAGGTCAGGCCAGCACGCCGTCCGTGCCCAGCCGCGTCCTGCCGCCCAGATAGGGGTGCAGCGCCTCGGGCAGCAGGACCGAGCCGTCCGCCTGCTGGCCGTTCTCCAGCACCGCGATCAGCGTGCGCCCCACCGCCAGCCCCGAGCCGTTCAGCGTATGGAGGAATTCCGGCTTGCCGCCACCCGCCGGACGATAGCGGGCGTTCATCCGCCGCGCCTGGAAATCGCCGCAATAGCTGACCGAGGAGATCTCGCGATACTTGCCCTGCCCGGGCAGCCAGACTTCCAGGTCGTGGGTGATGCGGGCGCCGAAGCCCATGTCGCCGCCGCACAGCACGATGGTGCGATAGGGCAGGCCCAGCCGCTCCAGCACCGTCTCGGCGCAGCGGGTCATGCGGGCATGTTCCGCGACCCCCGATTCCGCATCGGTGATCGAGACCATCTCGACCTTCTCGAACTGGTGCTGGCGCAGCATCCCCGCCGTGTCGCGCCCGGCGCTGCCGGCTTCCGATCGGAAGCACTGGCTATGCGCCACCATGCGCCGCGGCAGGCTGGCATGATCGATCAGATCGCCGTGCACGGTGTTGGTCAGCGTGACCTCCGAGGTCGGGATCAGCCACCAGCCCTCTCGGGTCTGATAGCTGTCCTCGCCGAATTTCGGCAGCTGCCCGGTGCCCTCCATCATCTCCGAAAGCACGAGGACCGGAGCCCAGGTCTCTTCCAGCCCATGCTCGCCGCTATGCAGGTCCAGCATGAACTGCGCCAGCGCGCGGTGGATGCGGGCGACGCCGCCCTTCAGCACCACGAAACGCGAGCCGGAGAGCTTCGCGGCGGTCTCGAAATCCATGCCGGGCTTCACGCCCTCGATCTCGAAATGCTCGCGCGGGGCGAAGTCGAATGCGCGCGGCGCGCCCCAGCGCCGGATCTCGACATTGTCATCCTCGTCCTTGCCCGGCGGCACGCTGTCCAGCGGCAGGTTCGGAACGGTCAGCAGCAGCTCGCGCAGCTTGGCGTCCAAGGCCGTTGCCTCGGCCTGCAGCCGGGCGGTCTCGTCCTTCTTGGCGGTGACCAGGGCGCGCAGGCGCTGGAACTCGGCCTCGTCGCCGCGGCCCTTGGCGGCGCCGGCCTCCTTGCTGGCCTTGTTCTGCTCGGCCTGCGCGGCCTCGGCGGCCGCGATGCGGGAACGGCGGTCGGCATCCAGCGACAGGATCTCGGGCGAAACCGGCGGCAGGTTGCGCAATGCAAGCGCAGCGTCGAAAGCGGCGGGATTCTCGCGGATGGCGCGGATGTCGTGCATGGCTGTCCCAGGTTAAGTAAGTATTTACTGTAGTCCGGATAACCCAAAGCGGTGCAAGGCGAAAGCCTCAGCCCGCCATCTCAGCCCGCCGCCTGGGCCAGCATGTCGCGCAAGACGCCGAAGAACCGCTCGCGCCCCGGATAGCCCTCGAATCGCGCCAGTTCGACGCCGCCCTGCAGCAGGATGAAGCTCGGGGTCAGCCATGGCCGCCGCGCCAGCGCCAGCCCGTCGGGATAAGGGCCGTCCAGATCGACCATCAGCAGCGGCGCCGCGCGCCCCTCGGGATGCCGGCCATAGACCGGGGCGATCTCGCGATCCCATTGCGCGCAATAGACGCAGCCCTTGCGCCGCACCATCAGCAGCTGCAGCCCCGGGGCCGCCAGGACCGGCCCCGCCGCCGCCATCGCCGCCATCCCGGCCAGAATCGTCCGCCGCGTCAGCATTTCTCCGCTCCCTTTCCCGGCAGATTTAGCCCCCGCGCCGATCCGCCACAACTCCCCGGCGTTTACATGTCTTTCTTGTGGAAATATCCACGGGGGTGCGGGGGCAGTCGGCCCCCGCGTCGCAAGGATGCAGCCGGGATGGGCATGGACGAACTGACCGAACCCCTGACGCAGGGCAATCGCCGCGCGCTGTCCCGCGCGATCACGCTGATCGAAAGCACCCGCCCCGACCACCGCGCCCGCGCCGTGGCGCTGCTCGCGGAACTGCCCGAGCGGCAGGCGCTGCGCATCGGCCTGTCGGGCACGCCGGGGGTCGGCAAGTCGACCTTCATCGAGGCCTTCGGCAAGCTCCTGACCGCGCAGGGCCTCAAGGTCGCGGTGCTGGCCGTCGATCCCAGCTCGGCACGCTCGGGCGGCTCGATCCTGGGCGACAAGACCCGGATGGAGACGCTGTCGCGCGATCCCAACGCCTTCATCCGCCCCTCGCCCTCGCGCGCCGAACTCGGCGGCGTGGCGCGCCGCACCCGCGAAACCGTGCGGCTCTGCGAGGCGGCGGGCTTCGACGTGGTGCTGATCGAGACGGTGGGCGTCGGGCAAAGCGAAACCCTGGTGGCCGAGATGTCCGACCTGTTCATCCTGCTGCTCGCCCCGGCCGGCGGCGACGAGCTGCAGGGCGTCAAGCGCGGCATCATGGAGATCGCCGACATCATCCTGGTCAACAAGGCCGACGGCGATCTGCGCGACACCGCCATGCGCACCGTCGCCGATTATGCCGGCGCGCTGCGGCTCTTGCGCAAGCGCCCCTACGACCCCGAGGGCTACCCCAAGGCGCTGCCGGTCTCGGCCTATACCGGCGAGGGGCTGGACAAGGCCTGGACCAACATGACCTGGCTGGCCGACTGGCGGCGCGAGCACGGGCATTTCGAAACCCGCCGGGCCGAGCAGGCGCGGCACTGGTTCCTGTCGGAACTGCGCGCCGGGCTGCTGGCGCGGCTCGACCGCCCCGAGGTGCGCGCCCGGCTGCGCGAGATGGGCGATGCCGTGGCGCGCGGCGACAGCGATCCCGATTCGGCGGCGGCCCGGATGCTCGACTGGCTGGGCGCCGCCGAATGCGACTCGCTGATCGCCGGGCGACAGGCGCATGAGCGTCGGGCCTGATCCGCAGGCCGATCCCGGCGCCCTGCTGGCCGCGCTGCCGGGCCCGCCGCAGGGGCCGGCCGAGCTGCTGGCCGCATGGTTCGACACGCCCCTGGGCGGCATGATCGCGGTCGCCGACCAGGAGCGGCTGCACCTGCTGGAATTCCTCGAACGCGCGGCGCTGCCGGCCGAGTTGCGCCGCCTTGCCGCCAGGGGCCGCATCGGTCCGGGCCGCACCGCCGTCACCGACCGGACCGAGGCGCAGATCGCCGGCTATTTCGCCGGCGAACGGGCGGCTTTCGACCTGCCGCTGGTCCTGCACGGCACCGGTTTCCAGCAGCAGGTCTGGCGGGAATTGCAGCGCCTGCCCGCGGGCACGACCACCAGCTATGCCGAACTGGCGCGGCGCATCGGCCGGCCTTCGGCGGTTCGCGCCGTGGCGCGGGCCAATGGCGCGAACCAGATCGCGGTGGTGATTCCCTGCCATCGGGTGATCGGTTCGGATGGCGGGCTGACCGGCTATGGCGGCGGGCTGTGGCGCAAGCAGGCGCTGATCCGCCACGAGGCCGAGGGGTTTCGCGTCGCGAAGGGCCGGGCGGGGTCGGAAAACCCGGGCGAAAAGGCTTGACGCGCCCGCCGTCTGGCTTTATCCCCCGCAAACGGATTTCCGGGCGCTGCCACGCGGCGCCCTTTCATATTGCGGGCCCAAGCCCGTGCAGGATCGAATCGAAGGAACAAGATCATGTCGCGCGTTTGCGAACTGACCGGCAAGGGCCCGATGAGCGGCAACAACGTCTCCCACGCCAACAACAAGACTCGTCGCCGGTTTCTGCCGAACCTGAACGAAGTCTCGCTGCTGTCGGAAAAGCTGGGCCGCAGCTACCAGCTGCGCATCTCGGCCGCGGCGCTGCGTTCGGTCGACCACCGCGGCGGCCTCGACGCCTTCCTGGCGAAAGCCAAGGATGCCGAGCTGTCGGATCGCGCCCTGAAGATCAAGCGCGAGCTGGCGAAAGCCTGATCCGCCGCTTTCGGGAAGGGGCCGGTCGATTCGAGGCCCCTTATCGAGAGCCCGTCGCGGATGCGATGCGCCCTGCCTTCACCGGCGGGGCTTTTGCATGAGCGCGTGCCGGTTGCGTCCTTGCGACGCGGGGGCCGACTGCCCCCGCACCCCCGTGGATATTTCCACAAGAGAGATATGCAAACCCGGGCCGCTGCGGCGGATCGGCGGGCGCTTCCGGCCGGGATGGCGGCCGGGCGGCGCCTGCGCTAGCCTTGCCCGGAACCGGAACGGAGCCGCCATGAAGCCCCTGCTGCCCGCCCTTTGCCTCGCGCTCCTGCCGCCTGCCGCCATGGCGCAGGATCTGGTGCTGCGCGACGGCTATGCCCGCGCCGCCAATCCCCGCTCGGCCGCCGCCTTCATGGTGATCCAGAATCGCGGCGCGGCGCCCTGCACGCTTTCGGCGGTCGCCTCGGACGCGGCCGAGCGGGTGGCGCTGCACACGCATCGCGAGGAGAGCGGGGTGATGCGGATGGCCGAGGCCGGGCCGATCGAGATTCCCGCCGGCGGCAGCCACCCGCTGGCGCGGGGCGGCGATCATGTCATGCTGATGGGGCTGAAGCGGCCCCTGCAAGACGGCGACACGCTGGTGCTCATGCTGGATTTCGGCGGGTGCGGCACAATCGATGCACGCTTGCCGGTGGACAACGGCCGCATGCCCGGGCACGGCGCGATGGCGCATTAGCGCCGGGTTGCGGCCTGGGCGATCAGTTCCTCGACCTTGGGCCCCAGCGCCTCGACGATCAGCCTGACCCCCTGGGCCGAGGCATGCAGCCCGTCGCTTTGCAGCAGCGACATATAGGCCTCGCCCGGCCCGTCGTAGAGCGGCTGATACAGGTTCTCCAGCACCAGCGCGCCGTGCCGGGCGCCGAGGCGCGGCCAGATCCCCGCCCATTCCTCGCGTTGCGGCGCGTCCTCGTCGGGCAGGGCGATGCCGACCAGCAGCAGCGGCTTGTCGCCCTTGCCGGCCTGTTTCAGGATCGAGTGCAGGTTGTCCTCGACCGTCTGCGGGGAAAAGCCCATCAGCAGGTCGTTGCCGCCCAGCTCGACGATCACCGCGTCGGGCTTGTGGCGGGCCAGCGAATAGCCTATCCGCACCCGCCCGCCGGCGGTGGTGTCGCCGGACAGCCCGCCGTTCAGCACCACCACGTCATGGCCCCGCGCCTTCAGCCAGGCCTGCAATTGCGGCACCAGCCCGTCGCGCGAGGGCAGGCCGTAGCCCTCGGTCAGGCTGTCGCCGAAGGCGAGGATGCGCAACGGCGCCGCGGCCGCCGGTGCGGCGGCGAGCGCCAGGATCAGGACAAGGGTTCGCAGCATCATCCGGCACGCCTCAATCGCAACGCGTTACTGACCACGAAGACCGAGGAGAGTGCCATCGCCCCGGCCCCCAGCATGGGTGACAATTGCGGCCCGCCGAAGGGCACCAGCGCCCCCATGGCCACGGGAATCAGGGCAACATTATAGCCGAAGGCCCAGAACAGATTCTGCCGGATATTGCGCATGACGCTGCGTGACAGGCGGATGGCCCGCGCCACGCCCGCCGGATCGCCGCCGATCAGCACCACCTCGGCCGATTCGATGGCGACGTCGGTGCCGGTGCCGATGGCGATGCCGGTCTCGGCCGCGGCCAGGGCCGCGGCGTCGTTGATGCCGTCGCCGACGAAGACCGTGCCCGGCCCCATCTCTCGGATGGCGGCCAGCTTGCCCTCGGGCAGCACGCCGGCGGTCACGCGGTCGATGCCCAGCTTGCGGCCCACCGCCTCGGCCGTGGCCTGCACGTCGCCCGAGATCATCGCGGTCTGCAGGCCCAGCCCGTGCAGCGCGGCGATGGCCTCGGCCGCCTCGGGGCGGATGGGATCGGCCAGCGCCATGGCGGCGGCGTGGCGGCCCTCCACCGCCAGATGCACCGGGGTCGCGCCTTGCGCCGCCCAGCCCTCGGCCGCGGCGATCAGCGCGGGCGAAGGGGTAACGCCGGCCTCGGCCAGCGCGGCGGCATTGCCGATCAGCAGCGCGCGCCCCTCGACCCGCGCCGAAAGCCCGCGCCCGGCGGCGGCTTGCACGGCCTCGGCCGCGGGCAGCTCCAGCCCCTTGTCGCGGGCGGCGGCGAGGATGGCGGCGGCCAGCGGATGTTCCGAGCGCGCCTCGGCCGCGGCGGCAAGGCGCAGCGCCTCAAGGGGCGCGATGTCCTCGGCCTCCAGCGCGGTCAGGGCGGGCGCGCCTTGCGTCAGCGTGCCGGTCTTGTCGAAGCCGACGATGCGGGCATCGGCCAGCCTTTGCAGCGCGTCGCCGCGCCGGAACAGCACGCCCAGCTCGGCCCCGCGCCCGGTGCCGACCATGATCGAGACCGGCACCGCCAGCCCCATGGCGCAGGGGCAGGCGATGATCAGGACCGAGATCGCCGCCACCAGCGCCTGGCCCGGCGAGCCGGTGAAGATCATCCACAGCGCGAAGCTCAGGGCCGCCAGCCCGATCACCACCGGCACGAAGACCGCGGTGATCCGGTCCACCAGCGCCTGCACCGGCAGCTTGGTGGCCTGCGCGTCCTCGACCATGCGGATGATGCGGGCCAGCACCGTGTCGCCGCCGGTCGCGGTGACGCGATAGGCCAGCGCCGCATTGCCGTTCACCGTGCCGCCCGTCACTGCATCGCCGGGGTTCTTGGCGACCGGCACCGGCTCGCCCGTCAGCATGGATTCGTCGATAGCGCCGCTGCCCTCGGTCAGCACGCCGTCCACGGCCACCCGCTCGCCCGGTTTCAGATGCACGATGTCGCCGGGGCGCAGCTCGGCCACCGGGATTTCGACGATGCGGCCGTCGCGCTCGACATGGGCGCTGTCGGGGGCCAGTTCGATCAGCCGGCGGATGGCGTCGCCGGCCCGGCCCTTGGCGCGGGCTTCCAGCCAGCGGCCCAGCAGGATCAGCGTGACGATGACGGCGGCGGCCTCGAAATAGACATGCACCGAATCCGCCGGCAACAGGCCCGGCGCGAAGGTCGCCACGGTCGAGTAGGCCCAGGCCGCCGAGGCCCCCAGCGCCACCAGGCTGTTCATCTCGGGCGCCCGGCGCATCAGCGCGGGGATGCCGATGCGGAAGAACATCCGCCCCGGCCCGGCCAGAACGGCGCTGGTCAGCAGGAATTCCAGCACCCAGAGCGTCTGCTGGCCAAGCGCCATGTGCAGCCAGTGATGGAAGGCCGGGAAGGCATGGCCGCCCATCTCGGCCACGAAGACCGGCAGGGTCAGGGCCAGGGCGATCAGGAAATTGCGCTTCAGTGCGGCCGCATCGTCGCCGTGGTCGTGCATGTGGTGGCCGGCCTCGGCCTGCACCTGCGCGGGGTAACCCTTGGCGGTCACCGCATCGGCCAGCGCCTGCGGCGCGACGGCGGGCGAATGCCGGATGGCGGCGCTGCCGGTGGCGAGGTTCACCTGAGCCGAACTCACGCCCGGCATGGCGGCCAGCGCCTTTTCGACCCGGCCCACGCAGGAGGCGCAGCTCATGCCCTCGATGCCCAGCCGGGTCAGCCGGGACTCGGCGGGGTAGCCGGCATGTGCCAGCGCCTCGACGGCGCGGGGCAGGGCCTCGGGCGCGGTCAGGCGGAAATGCGCCCGGCCGGTGGCCAGGTTGACCTGCGGGTTTTCGACGCCCGGCACGGCGGCCAGGGCCTTTTCGACGCGCCCCACGCAAGAGGCGCAGCTCATGCCGGTGACGGTCAGCTCGGCATCGTTCTGGAGATGTTTCATCGGATTGTCCTGTCGGAATGGCGGGAAGGGCGCGATTCAGACAGGATGCGGCGGAGCCTGCGGATGCTGGGGCAGGTGGTGCAGGACCTGATGGCGCGGCGGACCTTCGCCGGCATCGGGCCGCCAGCGCAAGGCGTGGCCGTTTCCGGCCAGAACCGGGCGGGCCAGTTGCGGACGGGCCGCGACATGGCAGCGGCAGCCGCGCCCGCCCCGGCCCCGGCACAGATGCGGGGCGCGCGCGGACGCGCGGCGCGGCGGGCGGAAAGCGGGGGCACAAGTCGCGCAGGTCATGGCGGACGGTCCTTTCCCGATGCAAGCTAGGCACGTTTGCCGCGCGTTTCAACCGCGTCACGGCGCTTTGAGTTGATCCCGGGCGCCCAAGCGGTTAGGCGCATGGTCAAGAAACGCAAGGATTCAGGACGGACAGATGAACCGCAGACAGATGCTGATGGCCGCCTTGCCGCTGGTGGCCGTGCCCTCGCTGGCCCTGGCACAGGCGCAGCCCGCGGCGCTGGCCACCCAGGCCGAGCCCCGGCGCGACCCCTATGCCCCGACCGAGGTCTCGATCCGCAACGATTTCGAGGTCGGCAGCATCGTCGTGGTCTCGAAGGACTTCTTCCTCTATCACGTCATCGCGCCGGGCCGGGCGGTCCGCTATGGCGTCGCCGTGGGCAAGGACGAGCTGGTCTGGAAGGGCCGCGCCACCGTCGGGCGCAAGACCGAATGGCCCAGCTGGACGCCCACGCCGGCGATGATCAAGCGCAATCCCGGGCAATATGCCAGATGGGCCGACGGCATGCCGGGCGGCCCGACCAACCCGCTGGGCGCGCGGGCGCTGTATCTTTATGATGCGCGGGGCAACGATACCTCGATCCGCATCCACGGCACGACCGAGCCGAACTCGATCGGCCGGGCCGTTTCGAACGGCTGCATCCGCATGCGCAACGAGGCGGTGATGGACCTGTTCGAGCAGGTGCCGATCGGAACCCCGGTCTACGTCTACTAAGTGGACATCCGCCTGACATCGCTGTCGGATCCGGCGCTGTCCGGGTTCGACACCGTCATCGATACGCGCTCGCCTTCGGAATATGCCGAGGATCACCTGCCGGGCGCGATCAACCTGCCGGTGCTGTCCGACGAGGAGCGCGCGCAGGTCGGCACGATCTACAAGCAGGTTTCCCCCTTCGATGCCCGCAAGCTGGGTGGCGCCATGGTCGCCGCCAATGCCGCGCGCCATATCGCCGGGCCGCTGTCCGGCTTCGGCGGCGGCTGGCGGCCACTGGTCTATTGCTGGCGCGGCGGCCAGCGCTCGGGCGCCTTCGCCACCATCCTGTCGCAGATCGGCTGGCGTGTCGGCCGCATCGAGGGCGGCTACAAGGCCTGGCGGGCGCTGGTGGTGGCGCGGGTCACGGCACCCGTGACCGCGCCGGTGGCGGTGCTGGACGGCAATACCGGCAGCGCCAAGACCGAAATCCTGGCGCGGCTTGCGGCGCGCGGCCATCAGGTCATCGACCTGGAGGGGCTGGCGAACCATCGCGGCAGCCTGTTCGGGGCGATGCCGGGCGGCCAGCCGTCGCAGAAGCTGTTCGAAAGCCGCCTCGCCCTGGCGCTGGAGGCGCTGGACCCCGCGCGCCCGCTGCTGGTCGAGGCGGAAAGCTCGCGCATCGGCGATCTGAACCTGCCGCGCGGCATCTGGCAGGCCATCATCGCCGCGCCGCGCATCCGCCTTGCCGTTCCGGTCGAGGCCCGCGCCGCCTATACCGCGCGAAGCTATGCCGAGACCTGCGCCGATCCCGAGGCCTTGGCGCGGATCGTGAACAGCCTGCGCCCGCTGCATCCGGCCGAGCGGATCGAGGACTGGCTGCGCATGATCGACGCGGCCGATTGGGCCGGCTTGGCGGCGGCGCTGATGCGCGACCATTACGACCCGCGCTATGAAAGGCACCGGGCGCGCCATGCCGACGGGCGCGGCCCGGTGGTGGCGCTGGACGGTCTTGACGATCTGGACGACGCTGCGGCCCGGGTCGAGGCGGCGCTGCCGAGCCTGCGCTTGCCGGGCTAGCGCCGGTGGCGAGGCCGGTGGCCTCCGGCGGGGGTATTTGAAAAACAGAGAAGCCGGGGGTCAGGCACCCCCGCCGAGGAAGCGGCGCAGGATGCGCTCCAGCTTGGCCGCGCCCAGGGGTGCCATGGCCTTGGTATGTTCGTGGCTGATCGCTTCGTCCGAGAGGCCGGCGCCCATATTGGTGATGACCGAGACGGCGGCGCAGTTCAGGCCCAGGAAGCGCGCCAGGATCACCTCGGGCACGGTGGACATGCCGACCGCATCGGCGCCGAGGATGCGGGCGGCGCGGATTTCGGCCGGGGTCTCGAAGGAAGGCCCCGAGAACCAGCAATAGACCCCCTCGGGCAGTGCGATCCCCTCGGCCTCGGCGGCGGCCCTGAGCCCGGCGCGGAGGGTTGGGTCATGGGCGTCGGTCATCGGCACGAAGCGCGCCTCGGAAGGTTCACCGATCAGCGGGTTGGTGCCGGCGAAGGCGATGTGGTCCGACAGCAGCATCAGGGATCCCGGCGGCATCTCGGCGCGCAGGCTGCCCGCCGCATTGGTCAGGATCAGCTGCCGGGTGCCGAGCGCCTTCAGCACCTCCAGCGGCAGTCGCATGATATCGGCGCGGCCGGATTCGTAGTAATGCGCCCGCCCGCCCAGGACCGCGACCCGCCGCCCCTCCAGCTGTCCGATCACCAGCTGCGGCACATGGCCCGACACCCCGGCATGGGGAAAGCCCGGCAGGTCGGAATAGGGGATCGCCACGCCCTCGACCGCCGCCGCCAGATGCCCGAGCCCCGAGCCGAGGATCAGCCCGTATTCCGGCGGCGCGTCCCCGGTGCGGTCGCGGATCAGGCGGGCAAGCTCAGCGTTCCTTGACATAGGGCTCTCCTCCGGCGCGGGGCGGGATGGCGCGGCCGACGAAGCCGGCCAGGATGATGACGGTCAGGATATAGGGCAGGGCGTTCATGAACATCGAGGGCACGGTGACCACCCCCAGGTCGAGATTCGGGAAGCGGTTCGCCACCGCCTCCATCAGCCCGAACAGGAAGGTGGCGAACAGCGCGCTCCACGGCCGCCATTTGGCGAAGATCAGCGCCGCCAGCGCGATGAAGCCGCGCCCGGCGGTCATCTCCTTGACGAAGCCGGCCGAGATGCCGGTGGCGAGGTAAGCCCCGGCGATGCCGCACAGCACCCCGCAGATCATCACCGCGGCATAGCGCAGCCGGGTGACCGAGACGCCGGCGGTATCGACCGAGGCCGGATTCTCGCCCACCGCGCGCAGCCGCAGGCCGAAGCGGGTGCGATAGAGCACCCACCAGGTCAGCGGCACCATGGCGAAGGCGACATAGACCAGGATGGTGTGGCCCGAGATCAGCTCGGCATAGACCGGCCCGATCACCGGCACCGGGCGCAGCGTGTCGGCGAAGGGCAGGGCGATCTCGCCGAACCGCGCCGCGCCGGAGAGCGAGGGCGTGCGGCCGCCCAGCCCGAAGATCCTCTGCCCCAGAAGCACCGTCAGCCCCGAGGCGAGGAAGTTGATCGCCACGCCCGAGATCAGCTGGTTGCCGCGGAAGCTGATCGAGGCGAGGCCATGCAGCCCGGCCATGGCCGCGGCGCCCGCGATCCCGGCCAGCAGCCCCAGCCAGGCGCTGCCGGTGGCATAGGCGACCGAGGCCGAGGTGAAGGCCGCCATCAGCATCTTGCCTTCCAGCCCGATGTCGAAGACCCCGGCGCGTTCCGAATAAAGCCCGGCCAGGCAGGCCAGCAGCAGGGGCGTCATCAGCCGCACCGCCGAATCGAGGATCTGGATCACGGTCGCGAAATCCATCACGCCCCCTTCCGGCGCAGCGCCGTGAACAGCCGTTCCAGCGGCATGCGCACCATGTTGTCCAGCGCCCCGGTGAACAGGATCACCAGCGCCTGGATGACCACGATCAGCTCGCGCGGGATCGAGGTCCACAGCGCCAGCTCGCCCCCGCCCTGGTAGAGGAAGCCGAAGAGCAGCGCCGCCAGGAATACCCCGAACGGGTGGTTGCGGCCCATCAGCGCCACGGCGATGCCGATGAAGCCGGCGCCCTCGACCGCGTTCAGCATCAGCCGCTCGGCCTCGCCCATGACGTTGTTGATCGCCATCAGCCCGGCCAGCGCCCCCGAGACCAGCATGGCCAGGACCGTGATCCGCACCGGCGAGATGCCGGCGTAAAGCGCCGCCGGCTCGGACTTGCCGAAGGCGCGGATCTCATAGCCCGGCCGCGTATGCCAGATCAGCAGCCAGACCAGCAGGCAGGCGGCGATGGCGACGAAGAAGGTGACATTGGCGGGCGTGTTCCGGCCCCATTCGAAGCCGAGCCCCAGCGCCATGTCGGAAAGCTTCGGCAGATGCGCTGCCGCGGGAAACCGGGCCGAGGCCGGATCCATGCTGCCCACGGGCCGCAGCAGGTTGACCAGGACATAGTTCAGCAGCGCCGCGGCGATGAAATTGAACATGATGGTGGTGATGACGATATGGCTGCCGCGCCGGGCCTGCAGCCAGGCCGGGATCAGCGCCCAAAGCGCCCCGAACAGCGCCGCCCCGACCGCCGCCGCCGGCAGCGCCAGCGCCCAATGCGGCCAGGGCAGGGCCAGCACCACCAGCGCGACGCCCAAGCCCCCCAGGGCGGCCTGCCCCTCGCCGCCGATATTGAACAGCCCGGCGTGATAGGCGACCATGACCGCCAGCCCGGTGAAGATGAAATTCGTGGTGTAATACAGGGTGAAGCCCCAGCCATAGCTGGACCCCAGCGCGCCTTCGACCATGACCTTCAGCGCCTCGGCCGGGCTTTCCCCGATCGCCAGGATCACCAGCGCCGAGATGGCAAAGGCCAGCGCCAGCGAAATCAGCGGCGTCAGGATCACATCCGCCCATTTCGGCATTCGCTCCATCAGTCCGCCTCCCCCGGCTTTCTCTGTTGTCCAAATACCCCCGCCGGAGGCATGCGGCGCCTCATCCCGCGCCCCCCTCGGCATCCGCCCCCGGCGCCGCTGCCGGCGGAATCGCCGCTTCGGGCGGGGTCACGGCGGGATCGACCCCGGCCATCAGGCAGCCCAGATCGCCGGTCGTCGCCTCCTCGGGCAGCCGCTCGCCCATGATGCGGCCGTCGAACATCACCGCGATCCGGTCCGACAGCGCCATGATCTCGTCCAGCTCGACCGAGACCAGCAGCACCGCCTTGCCGGCATCGCGCAGCGCGACGATGCGCTTGTGGATGAATTCGATGGCGCCGATATCCACCCCGCGCGTCGGCTGGCCGATCAGCAGCAGGTCGGGATTGCGCTCGACCTCGCGCGCCACCACGATCTTCTGCTGGTTGCCGCCCGAGAAGCTCTTCGCCGGCAGGTCCGCATCGGGCGGGCGGATGTCGAAACGCTCGATCTTGCCGGCCGCCTCGGCGCGCATGGCGGCATGGTCCATCAGCCAGCCGCTCCGGAACTCGGGCGCGTCCTGATAGCCGAAGGCGACATTCTCCCAGGCGGCGAAATCCATGATCAGCCCTTCGGCCTGGCGGTCCTCGGGGACATGGCCGATGCCGGCCCCGCGCCGGGCGCGGCCATCCGATCCGGAGAGCGGCAGCGGCCGGCCCCCGAGCAGGATCTCGCCCGAGAGCCGGGCGCCCGCCTCGGGATAGCCGCCCAGGATCTCCAGAAGCTGGGTCTGGCCGTTGCCGGCGACGCCGGCGATGCCCAGGATCTCGCCGGCGCGGATGGTCAGGTCGATGCCGCGCAGCCGCTCGACGCCCTCGGCATCGACCATGCGCAGCCCGCGCAGTTCCAGCACCGGCGGGCCGGGCCGGGCCGGGACCTTGTCCACCCGCAGCAGCACCTTGCGCCCCACCATCAGCTCGGCCAGCTGCGGCGGGCTGGTCTCGGCCGTGCGGACCGAGGCCACCATCTCGCCCCGGCGCATGACCGAGACATTGTCGGTGATCTCCATGATCTCGCGCAGCTTGTGGGTGATCAGGATGACGGTCTTGCCCTCGTCCCGAAGGCCGCGCAGGATGCGGAACAGGTGGTCGGCCTCGGCCGGCGTCAGCACGCCCGTCGGCTCGTCCAGGATCAGGATGTCGGCCTGGCGATACAGCGCCTTCAGGATCTCGACCCGCTGCTGGTGGCCGACCGACAGTTCCTCGACCAGCGCGTCGGGATCGACCTGCAGCTCGTATTCCGCCGCCAGCCGCTTCAGCTCGCCGCGCGCCCGTGCCAGCGAGGGGCGCAGCAGGCGGCCGTCCTCGGCGCCCAGGATCACGTTTTCCAGCACGGTGAAGTTCTGCACCAGCTTGAAATGCTGGAACACCATGCCGATGCCGGCGCGGATCGCGGCCTGGCTGTCGGCGATGGCGACGGGCTTGCCGCCGACCAGGATCTCGCCGGCATCGGGGCGATAGAAGCCGTAAAGGATCGACATCAGCGTCGATTTCCCGGCGCCGTTCTCGCCGATGATGCCGTGGATGGTGCCGCGCGGCACCACCAGGTCGATGTCCTTGTTGGCCTGCACCGGCCCGAAGGCCTTGGAGATCCCGCGCAGTTCGATCGCCGGGGCCTCGGGCAGCGCGCCGGCCGCGGCCATTACTGCACCGGGCAGCTGTTGTCGGTCATGTAGTCGTGCACCTTGATCTCGCCCGATTCGATGCCCGTGGCGGCGGCGTCGATGGCGGCGGCGATCTCGTCGGTGATCAGCGGCTGGTTGTTCTCGTCCATGGCCAGCGACACCCCGCCCGAGGCCAGATCCATGACCTTCACGCCCGGCTCGACCTCGGTCCCGGCCTTGAAGGCTTCGTAGACCGAATTGTCCACGCCCTTGACCATCGAGGTCAGCACCTTGCCCGGATGCAGGTGGTTCTGGTTGCTGTCCACGCCGATCGACAGCACGCCGGCATCCGCGGCCGCCTGCAGCACCCCGATGCCGGTTCCGCCCGCCGCGGCATAGACCACATCCGCGCCCTGCGAGACCTGCGCCTTGAGCAGCTCGCCCCCCTTTACCGGGTCGTTCCAGGCGGCGGGCGTGGTGCCGGTATAGTTGATGATCAGCCTGCCGTCCGGATTGGTCGCCTTGAAGCCCTGGGCATAGCCGCATTCGAACTTGTGGATCAGCGGGATGTCCATGCCGCCGATGAAGCCCACCGTGCCGGATTTCGAGGCCTTGGCGGCGGCCACCCCGGCCAGATACGAGCCCTGCTCTTCGGTGAAGACGATGGACTGCACGTTCGGCTGCTCGACCACCATGTCGATGATGACGAATTTCGTGTCGGGATAGTCCGGCGCGATCTTGCCCAGCACCTCGCCGAAGGCGAAGCCGGTCATCACGATGGGATTGGCGCCCGATTGCGCCAGCCGGCGCAGCGCCTGCTCGCGCATGGCCTCGGACTGCATCTCCAGCTCCTTGTAGGTGCCCCCGGTCTCGGCCTTCCAGCGTTCGGCGCCGTTATAGGCGGCCTCGTTGAAGGATTTGTCGAATTTCCCGCCCAGGTCGAAGATCAGCGCCGGATCGGCCAGCGCCGCGACCGGCAGCAGGGACAGGCAGGCGCCGGCGAGCAGGGATTTCATCAGGGACATGTCGGACCTCAAGACGGTTTGCGGGCGAGTCAGCCCGAGATTTCCGGATTAGGGCGCATGGGCCGGAATCCGTCAACAGCCTTGTCCGCGGTCAGAGCGTGCGCCGCATCAGCAGCGCGTCCACGCCGGGCGCGTAGTAATTCCGCCGGTTTCCGGCGATTTCCCAGCCCGCGCCGGCATAAAGCGCCGTGGCTGCCGCGTTGTCCGAGGCGACCTCCAGAAAGGCCTCGTGCGCGCCCCGCATCCGTGACGTGGCGGCGAATTCGGCCAGCAGCGCCGAGGCCAGCCCCCGGCGCCGCGCCTCGGGGGCGACGGCCAGCGTCAGCAGCTCGGCCTCGTCCGCGACGCTGCGGCCCAGCAGGAAGCATTGCGGCCCGACCAGAAGGAAATTCAGCGGGTTGGCCAGCAGGTCGGCGAATTCCGCCGCCGCCCATGGCCGGGGATGGGTGGCAAAGCAGCGGCCGTGCAGCGCCGCCAGTTCCTCGGGCGTCATGACAGGATCAGCGGGCCGCGGTCGCGCGCCGGCGCGGCATCGGCCGGGCGCAGATAGATCGGCGCCGGGCGCGGCAGGTCCGGTTGGTCGCGGCGCGCGGCGGCGATGCGGGCGATGGCCTCGGCCAGCGGTATGGCGGGCGGCAGAAGGGGCGGGCCCGGCGGCAGGTCCTGCGGCGCGGCCTGCTGCGGCAGGCTGGGATGCCCGGTGCCGAAATCCTGCCAGATCACCTCGCCATGGCGGGCGGGGATGGCGACGCGGCAGGGGCGGGGCAGGCCATGCGCGGCGGCCTCGGTCGCGCCGACGCCGACGGCGGGAATGCCCAGCGACAGCGCCAGCCCCCGCGCCGCCGCGACTGAGATGCGGATGCCGGTGAAATTGCCCGGCCCGATGCCGCAGCCGATGACGGAAAGGTCGCGCCAGCCCGCGCCCGCCTCGGCCAGCACTTCGCCAAGCAGCGGGAACAGCCGTTCGGCCTGGCCGCGGGCCATGTCTTCGTGGCGCTGGACCAGCACCCGGTCGCCCTGCAGCAAAGCGGCCGCGCAATGCGCGGCCGATGTGTCGAAGCCCAGCGAAAGCGCCTCAGCCAACGGGCCGCACCTCGGTGACTTCGGGGATGTAATGGCGCAGCAGGTTCTCGATGCCCATCTTCAGCGTCAGCGTGGAGGAGGGGCAGCCGGCGCAGGCACCCTGCATGTGCAGATAGACCACGCCGCGGTCGAAGCCGTGGAAGGTGATGTCGCCGCCGTCCTGCGCCACGGCCGGGCGCACGCGGGTGTCCAGCAATTCCTTGATCTGGTTCACGATTTCTGCGTCTGGCCCGTCCTGGTCGTTATGGCCGCTGGCGGCCGCGCCCTCGATCGCCGGGGCGCCGGACTGGTAATGTTCCATGATCGCGCCCAGGACCGAGGGCTTCAGATGGTCCCAGACCGCCTCGTCGGCCTTGGTCACGGTCACGAAATCCGAACCGA
This sequence comes from Paracoccus sp. J55, assembly GCF_000513975.1. Classification (NCBI taxonomy): domain Bacteria; kingdom Pseudomonadati; phylum Pseudomonadota; class Alphaproteobacteria; order Rhodobacterales; family Paracoccaceae; genus Paracoccus; species Paracoccus sp. J55. The sequence goes on along the minus strand of NZ_AZVA01000010.1, from coordinate 1,649 downwards.
GGAACACCCCGGTCACGCCCGGCACGGCAAAGATGCGTCGGGCCAGCGGGCTGGTCGCGGCGGCCTCGGGCGCGGGGAAGTCGGCGGTGCCGCTGCCCAGCACGGTTTCGCCCGGCAGGAATTTCAGCGTCGCGGGGTTGGGAGTGGTCTCGGTCTGGATGAACATGGCGGCGGGCTCCTTTGTCCCGGGATATGGGGATCGAAGGGCGGGCAAGTCAAGTCAGACCGGCATGCCGTTATCGGCGGCGATGCGGGCGAAGACGAGGAAATTCGCCAGCACATGCGCCAGCGCCCCCGCCCCCGCCGTGCCCGAGGACAGCCGCGCCGCCATCATCAGGGGCGCGATCAGCGCCGCGCCGGCCAGGATTCCGCCCGCGCCGCCCGGCATGTCCAGCCCCGCCGCGCCGACCGCCGGCGCCAGGTGCCACAGCACGAACAGCGCCGCGGCAAGGGCTTGCGCGCCCGGTCCGGGACGGGGGATCAGCGCGCCGCGCCAGAACGCCTCCTCGAGCGTGCCGTTGATCAGCGCCGCCAGCGCCACGGCGGCGAGCACCGGCCAGGACAGCCGGGCCGGCGCGGTTCCGGCCCAGAGCGCGCAGGCCAGCACCAGCGCGGCCAGCGCCAGCAGCACCGCCGCCGAGGGCGGCCGCAGCCGCAGCGACCATCCGCCGCAGCGGGCCACCGCCAGCGCCAGCAGCGTCCAGTAAAGCGCCAGCCCCGCCAGATGGCCGCTCAGCGGCCGCAGCGGGCTTGCCCGAAGCCCGTGGAACAGCACCGCCAGGACCGGGATGGCCAGCAACGCGGCCAGCGCCAGCGGGCGGTGCATCAGGTGATCTGCTCCAGCCGCTCGCGCGAGATGTCGCCGGGCACGATGGTGACCGGGCAGGGCAGGTTGGCCACTTCGCGCGTCAGCCGGGTGACCAGCGGTCCCGGCCCCGCGCTTTCGGTCGAGGCGGCCAGCACCACCACGCCGATCTCGGGGTCGTCATGGATCTGGGCCAGAAGCTCGGCGCCCGGCTCGCCCTCGCGCACCACCAGTTCCGGCTCGATGCCGGGGCGGTCGCGCATCCATTTGGCAAAGACCTCGTAATGCGCCTCGATCCGCTCATAGGCCTCGGCGCGCATGACGTCGGCGACGCCCATGCCGTGCTGGATGGCGGTGGCCGGAATCACCGCCAGCACCTGCACGCCGCCGCCGGTCTTGGCCGCGCGCAGGGCGGCGTAGCGGATGGCGTTCAGGCACTCGCGTGAATCGTCCAGAACCACCAGAAATTTCCGCATTTATCCCGCCCCGGTTGTCCCAGAATGAGCAAAGACTGGCCGAAAGGACACGCTTGCGCAAGTCTCGTGCAGTTTCCCTCTTGCGGTAGTTTTAAATTAAGAGGTGCTAGGTCATGTTGACAAATGGCGGAGCCAGAGCCTGATGCAGGCGACGTCGACGAAGCCAAGGAAGCTTTCGGCGGTTTTGTCGTAGCGGGTTGCAAGGCGGCGGCTATTTTTCAGCTTGTTGAAGCAGCGCTCGACCATGTTGCGCAGGGTGTAGATGGTCATGTCGACAGCCTTGCGCACCCTTCGGTTCCTTCGCATCGGTATCATGGGCAGGGCGTTGCGGCTCTCGATGTCTTCCCGAATTTTATCAGAGTCATAGC
>NZ_AZVA01000009.1:0-150565 GCF_000513975.1 Paracoccus sp. J55 | reverse complement strand
GCCATGCGAATGACGACTGAGGAATCTTTTGTTAAGGTATTGCAGCTTCACGGGATCGAGCATGCTTTCGGGATCATCGGCTCTGCGATGATGCCTGTGTCGGATCTGTTTCCGAAGGCTGGGATCAGGTTCTGGGACTGCGCGCATGAGACGAATGCGGGTCTGATGGCGGACGGGTTCACGCGCTCGACCGGCAAGATGTCGATGGCGATCGCGCAGAACGGGCCGGGGGTGACGGGCTTCGTGACGCCGGTGAAGACCGCCTACTGGAACCACACGCCGCTTCTGCTGGTGACGCCTCAGGCGGCGAACCGGACCATCGGCCAGGGCGGCTTCCAGGAGATGGAGCAGATGCGGCTCTTTGCCGATTGCGTCTGCTACCAGGAGGAGGTGCGCGACGCGAGCCGCATCCCCGAGGTGCTGAACCGGGTGATCATGCAAGCCTGGCGCAACTCGGCCCCGGCGCAGATCAACATCCCGCGCGACTTCTGGACCCAGGTGATCGACGTGGAACTGCCGCAGGTGGTGGCCTTCGAGCGGCCCGCGGGCGGCGAGCAGGCGGTGGCCGAGGCGGCAAGGCTGCTCAGCGAGGCAAAATTCCCGGTCATCCTGTCGGGCGCCGGGGTGGTGCTGTCGGGGGCGATCCCGGACCTGGTGAAGCTGGCCGAGCGGCTGGATGCGCCGGTCTGCAGCAATTACCAGCACAATGACAGCTTCCCGGGCAGCCACCCGCTGGCCATGGGGCCGCTGGGCTACAACGGCTCGAAGGCCGGGATGGAGATCATCCAGAAGGCCGATGTGGTGCTGGCGCTGGGGACGCGATTGAACCCGTTCTCGACCCTGCCGGGCTACGGCATCGACTACTGGCCGAAGCAGGCCAGGATCATCCAGGTCGACATCAATGCCGACCGCATCGGGCTGACCAAGAAGGTCACGGTGGGCATCCAGGGCGATGCGGCCAAGGTGGCGCGCGGCATCCTGGCGCAGCTTGCCCCCGCGGCGGGCGATGCCGGGCGGCAGGAACGCAAGGATCTCATCGCGCAGACCAAGTCCCGCTGGGCGCAGGAGCTTTCGAGCCTCGACCACGAGGAGGATGATCCGGGCACCGAATGGAACGCCGAGGCGCGGGTCCGCGACGCCGGGCTGATGAGCCCGCGCCAGGCCTGGCGGGCGATCATGCAGGCGGTGCCGAAGGAGGCGATCGTCAGCTCGGACATCGGCAACAACTGCGCCATCGGCAATGCCTATCCAAGCTTCGAGGCCGGGCGCAAATACCTGGCGCCGGGCCTCTTCGGTCCCTGCGGCTACGGCTTCCCGGCGATCCTGGGCGCCAAGATCGGCAATCCCGAGGTGCCGGTGATCGGCTTTGCCGGCGACGGCGCCTTCGGCATCTCGATGAACGAGATGACCGCCTGCGGGCGCGCGGACTGGCCGGCGATCACCATGGTGATCTTCCGCAACTACCAATGGGGCGCGGAAAAGCGCAACACGACGCTGTGGTACGACAACAACTTCGTCGGCACCGAGCTCGACCGCGACACCTCCTATGCCGGCATCGCCCGGGCCTGCGGGCTCGCCGGCGTGCAGGTCAAGTCGCAGGAGGAGCTGACCGCGGCCCTGCACGAGGCGGTCGAGCGGCAGATGCGGGACGGCGAGACCACCTTCATCGAGGTGCTCTTGAACCAGGAGCTGGGCGAGCCCTTCCGCCGCGACGCGATGAAGAAGCCGGTGGTGGTGGCCGGCATCGACCCGGCCGACATGCGCCCGCAAAAGGGCGCGGCCTGACGCGGAAAGGCGGCGCAGGGCGCCGGCGCCCCCCGGCTTTCACCGTTTCCCAAATACTCCGGGGGGCGCTTGCCGGGCCCCGTCGAGGGGCCGGGCAAGCGCGAGGGGGCAGCGCCCCCCTCGGCGGCCGGGAAGGACCGCAGGACCGCCGGACACATCCGCCCATGAGGCCCTCTCCCGGGGCGCATGACGCCCTTCCGACGACGACCCGGCGCGGCCCCCGCCCCGGCCCCATCCCCGCATCCCGGTGACGACGATGATGACCACCCTGATCCCTTCGCGCAGCCTGCTCGGCGAGGCCTTCCCGGGCTTCGCGGTCTCGGCGCTGGTCGCGGCCACGGCGCAGTTCCTGTCGGACCATTACGGCGCCCCGGCCATGCTGCTGGCGCTGCTTCTGGGCCTGGCGCTGAACTTCCTGGCCGAGGAGGGCACCCGCACCGCGCCCGGCATCGCCTTCACCGCCCGCACCGTGCTGCGGCTCGGGGTGGCGCTTCTGGGCGCGCGGATCTCGGTCGAGATGCTGAGCGGGCTGGGGCCGCGCGCCATCGCGCTGGTGGTCGCGGGGGTGGTGCTGACCATCCTCTTCGCGCTCCTCGCCACCCGCCTCGTCGGCCGCGGCTGGCGCTTCGCGCTGCTGACCGGCGGCGCGGTGGCGATCTGCGGCGCCTCGGCGGCCATGGCCATCGCCGCGGTCCTGCCCCGGCACGAGAAATCCGAGCGCGACCTGGTCTTCACCGTGCTCTCGGTCACCGTGCTCTCGACCCTGGCCATGGTGCTCTACCCGATGCTGTCGAACGCCTTCGGCTTCACGGCGCGCGACAGCGGCGTCTTTTTGGGCGGCACCATCCACGACGTGGCCCAGGTGGTCGGCGCCGGCTTTTCCATCGGCCCCGAGGCCGGCGAGACCGCGACGCTGGTCAAGCTGATCCGCGTCTCGATGCTGGCGCCGGTGGTGCTGTGCTTCTCGCTGGCGATCCGGGCGCGCGGGCTGGCCGATGCCAGGGGCGGCAAGGCGCCGCCGCTCTTGCCGGGCTTCGTGCTGGGCTTCCTGGCGCTGGCGGCGCTGAACAGCGCCGGGCTGATCCCGCAGCCGGTCTCGGCGCTTGCCGGGCAGCTGTCCCGCTGGGCGCTGCTGATCTCGATCGCCGCGGTCGGCATCAAGACCTCGCTCGGCAGGATGCTCGAGGTCGGGGGCGGCGCCATCGCGCTGATCGTGGCCGAGACCGTGTTCCTGGGCGTCTTCGTCGTCGCCGGCCTGCATTTCTGGGGGTAGTGCCATGAAACCGCTCGAGCGCATCCACGAGGCCGCGAAGGCCCTGGACCGCCACATCATCCTGCCCGAGGGCGGGGACCCGCGCGTCGCCGAGGCCGCCCGCCGGCTGGTGGCCGAGGGGCTGGCCCGCGTCACCCTGCTGGGCGGGCCCGAGATCCCCGGCGTGGGCCGCATCGACCCGGCGGGCGCGCCCGACCTGGCCGAGCTGGCCGACCACTGGCACCGGCTGCGCGCCGCCAAGGGCATGACCGCGGAACGCGCGCTTTCCGAGATGCGCGACCCGATCCGCCAGGCGGCGATGCGGGTGCGGCTGGGCCAGGCCGACGGCACGGTGGGCGGCGCGGTCGCCACCACCGCCGACACGGTGCGCGCGGCCCTGCAGATCATCGGCCGGGCCCCCGGGGCCGGGATCGTGTCGAGCTTCTTTCTGATGCTGTCCTGCGGGCCCGGGGCGCCGGTCCGGGGCGGCATGATCTTTGCCGATTGCGGGCTGGTGATCCAGCCCGACGCGGCCGAGCTCGCCGCCATCGCGCTGTCGGCGGCCGAGAGCTGCCGGCGGCTCCTGGCCGAGGCGCCGCGGGTGGCGCTCTTGTCCTTTTCGACCGCCGGCTCGGCCGATCATCCCAGCCTGGGGCGGCTGCGCGAGGCCTTGGCGCTGATCCGCGCCGCCGCCCCGGATCTGGAGGTCGACGGCGAGCTGCAGTTCGACGCGGCGCTGGACGAGGCGATCCGGGCGAGGAAGGCCCCGGCAAGCCGCCTGACCGGCCGGCCGAACGTCTTCGTCTTTCCCGACCTCGCCTCGGGCAATATCGGCTACAAGATCGCCCAGCGCCTGGGCGGCCTCATCGCCATCGGACCCATCCTCCAGGGCCTCGCCAAACCCGCAAACGACCTCTCCAGAGGATGCTCCGTCAACGATATCGTCAATGCAACAGCAATAACCGCCATGCAAACTCAAATATGAGCCGCGCAGAGCTGGAACCGGATTTTGCCCCATGATTGCACGTTTTTCGATCCTGGCGCGTTACGTTTCAACCCGGGCCACCGATCGGTGATCGGCCCCGCAATCGCAAGCAGCCGGCCGCGTCCGAAAGGGCGTGCCAAGAGGAGGAGAAGCCATGACCGAACAGCCTGGAAACCCTGAAACCCCCCGCGCCGCGGATGCGAGGGACCCCGCGCGGCGTCGCTTTCTCGGCAGGACCGGCCTGACGGCGCTGGGGACCATCCTGGGCATGGCCGTCCCGTTCGAACGCAACCTGCCCGCAGGTTTCGTGCCCGCCGCGCTGGCCCAGGACACCGGCCTCGACCTGATGGCGGGCAAGCAGGGGCTGGTGGTGCTGGGCGACCGGCCGCTGAATGCAGAGACCCCGGCGCATCTGCTGGACGACGACGTCACGCCCTATGAACGGCTGTTCATCCGCATGAACGGCCTTGTCCCGCAGACGGCGCTGGACCAGGACGCCGAGGGCTGGACGCTGAGCGTCGACGGCGAGGTCGAGACGCCGCTGGAGCTGACCATCGACGCGCTGAAGGCGCGCTTCGAGACCGTCACCCGGCGGCTGGTGATCGAATGCGGCGGCAATGGCCGGGCCTTCTTCCAGCCCGGCACCTCGGGCAACCAATGGACCGTCGGCGCGGTCGGTTGCCCGGAATGGACCGGCGTGCGGCTGGCCGATGTGCTGAAGGCGGCAGGCGTGAAGGACAGCGCCGTCTATACCGGGCATTACGGCAACGACGTGCATCTGAGCGGCGACGAGGAGCAGGAGGTCATCTCGCGCGGCGTGCCCATCGAAAAGGCGCTGGAGGAGGATGCGATCATTGCCTGGGCGATGAACGGCGAGCCGCTGCCGGCGCTGCACGGCTTTCCGCTGCGGCTGGTGGTGCCGGGCTATCCGGCCTCGGTCTCGCAGAAATACCTCAACCGCATCCGGGTCCGCGACAGGGAGCATGACGGCGCCAAGATGACCGGCGATTCCTATCGCATCCCGGCCTATCCGGTCGCGCCCGGCACCGAGGTGCCCGAGGAGGACATGGTGGTGCTGACCGAGATGCCGGTGAAGTCCATCGTCACCTTCCCCGAGACCGGGACCGAGGTGAAGGCGGGCGAGACGGTCGAGGTGCGCGGTCATGCCTGGTGCGGCAAGGGCGACGTCGCCTCGGTGCATGTCTCGCTGGATTTCGGCCAGACCTGGCAGGAGGCCGCGCTGGAGCCGCCGCCGAACCGCTTTGCCTGGCAGCGCTGGCGCGCGCAGCTGACCCTGCCGCAGCATGGCTATTACGAGGTCTGGGCGCGGGCCACCGACCAGGATGGCATCGGCCAGCCGCCACTGTCCCCGGCCTGGAACCCGCGCGGCTATGCCAACAACATCCAACACCGCATCGCGCTGGTCGCGGTCGCGTGAGGGGAGGGCGCGATGTCCAGAATCATCAAGACATTTGCCGCCGCTCTGGCCGCGCTGGTGCTGGGGGTCGGGCTGGCTGCGGCCGAGGTGCGGCCCGATCCGATGCAGGCGCTGGCGGGCCGGCCCGCCGGCGCGAACCCGCTCGACCCGATGACGGCGATCCGTGCCAAGGCGGATGCGGGCGAGGCGCGGGCGGGGAACGAGGAATTCGGCGGCCTGCCCGAGGGCGCGGGCGCCGAGGAGACCTATTACCAATGCGTCGCCTGCCATTCGACCGAGATCATCAAGCAGCAGCGCGTCACCGACCATCGCTGGGACGAGCTGTGGACCTGGATGGTCGAGGAGCAGGGCATGGTCGAGCCCGACGAGGAGACCAGAGCGCTGATCCTGACCTATCTCAAGACCAATTTCTCGTCCGAGAGGTAGGAAGGGCCGCGGCGGATGTGTCGTCCGGGTTCGAGAATCGAGCAAGGCCGCGCACAGGCGCGGCCTGCTGCGCAGCCATGGCGGAGCATATTGATATGCTACAAAGAATAGCCATTGTATCTACAAAAGATTTGCAGAAAGGGCGGCGCTTTGGCTGCAGATGATCGGGAAGATCCGTCCATGACGGCACAGAAGCCTGCGGCCGCGACGACCGATCGCAAGGGCGTGCGGATGCGTTGCGCCGCCGCATCCTGGCCATGGAGATCGCGCCCGGAGCCTTGATCGACGAGCAGGAACCGGCCGAGGAATTCGGGCTCTTCCGCCCTCCGCCCGGCCCGCGGTGGATTTTGGACCGACCCGCATCTATCGCGCCTTCCCCGACCCGAAAAGTCTGCCGCCGCCAAGGCCACGCTGGCGATCCGGGAGCGGCGGGCCGGAATCGAGCCACCGCCAACCCCTTCACGAGGACGTTCCCTGCGCCACCGCTTCTTCTGCATCGACAGCCATGCCTGCGGCAACCCGGTCCGTGTGGTCGCGGGCGGCGCCCCGCTGCTGCCGCATCTGCCGATCTTCGAACGCCGCAACCTGTTCCTGCGCGACCACGACTGGATGCGCACCGCGCTGATGTTCGAGCCGCGCGGCCATCATGTCGGGCGCGATCCTTTATCCCGCCTTCCGCGAGGATTGCGACTTCGCGGTGCTGTTCATCGCGCTGCGCCTTCCCGGCCCGGCGGCCAGCTCAATAGGGCAGGCCGACGTAGTTTTCGGCCAGTTCGCGGCGCGCGGTGTCGGATTCCGCCAGATGCGCCAGGGTGGCGCGGCGCATCTGCGCGGCGAAACCGTCCTCGCCGTCGAAACGGTGCAGCATCATGGTCATCTGCCAGCTGAAGCGCATGGCCTTCCAGATCCGCGCCAGCGCGCGGTCGGAATAGGCGTCGAGCCCCGCCTGTTCGCCCTGCTTCAGCGCCGCAATCAGCGCCTGATGCAGGTAGAACACGTCCGACACCGCCAGGTTCAGCCCCTTGGCCCCGGTCGGCGGCACGATATGCGCGGCATCGCCCACCAGGAACAGCCGGCCCCAGCGCAGCGGCTCCGAGACGAAGCTGCGCAGCGGCGCGACGGATTTCTCGATCGAGAGGCCGGTGACCAGCCGCGCCGCGGCCTGGGCGGGGATGCGGCGGCGGAACGCGGCCCAGAAGCGGTCGTCGGGCCAGTCCTCGACCCGGTCGCTCAGCGGCACCTGCACGTAATAGCGCACGAGATTGTGGTTGCGCATCGAGGCCAGCGCGAAGCCATGCGGCGAATTGGCATAGATCAGCTCGTCGGCGACCGGCGGCGTGCGCGACAGGATGCCCAGCCAGCCGAAGGGATAGACCCGCTCGAATTCGCGGCGCCGATCCTCGGGGATGGTCCTGCGCGAGACGCCGTGAAAGCCGTCGCAGCCCGCGACATAGGCGCAGCTTAGGCGGTGGCGCCGGCCGCCCTGCGTGTATTCCACCGCCGCCTGCGGCCCGTCGAGGTCGAGGATGCGTACATCCTCGACGCCGTGCAGGATGGTCGTGCCCATGGCGTCCTGCGCGTCGTAAAGGTCATGCGTGACCTCGGTCTGGCCATAGACCATGACCTGCCTGCCGGTCAGCGCCTTGAAATCGACATGCACCATCAGGTCGGCATCGGTGAACCAGGCGCCGTCATGCGCGATGCCCTCGGCATCCATGCGGGCGCCGACCCCGGCCTCGCGCAGCAGTTCAACGCTGCCCCATTCCAGGATGCCGGCGCGGATGCGCGACAGCACATGCTCGCGGCTGGCGCGTTCCAGGATGACCGTGGCGATGCCGGCGCGGTTCAGAAGCTGCGAGAGCAGCAGCCCCGAAGGCCCGCCGCCGATGATGACGACCTGAGTGTCCATGACGATGTCCGCTTGTTTCCCTGACCTGCAGCATAGGCGGCGGGCGGGCGGCGATGAATGGACGCGGACGGCAAAGACTTGTATGAATCGTGCATGAGCGTGCCCGGCCCCATCCCGGTCTTCAACCTGTTCGGCGAGACTGCCGCCTTCCCGGACGTGATCCATTGCGAGCGGATCTGGGACCGGGCGCGTCTGCACGACTGGGCGATCTCGCCGCATCGCCATCGCGAGATGATGCAGGTCTTCGCCATGCGGCAGGGCGAGGCGCAGGTGATGCTGGACGGCGATGTCGCGCGTCTGCATGACGGGCAATTCCTGTTCGTGCCGGCGCTGGTCGTGCATGGTTTCCGCTTCCGCAAGGGCAGCGAGGGCATGGTGCTGTCCTTTCCGCTGAGCGTCGCCGCCGGCTTGCAGGCCGCCTCGGCCGAGATCGGCCGGCACCTGTCGCGCCCGTTCTTCGGCGCGCTGGACGAGGGGCTGCTGACGCTGATCGGCCAGCTCTCCGACGCCTTCGCCGGCCACGGTGCCTATCGCGGGCCGCTGCTGGCGGTGCTGTCGCATGCCCTGCTGACCGCGCTTTGCGAGCTCGACTGCGCGGCCTCGGCCGAGACGGTCGGCGGCAGCCCGCAGCGGCTGCAGCGGCTGGCGGCGCTGGTCGCGGCGCATATGGCCGAGGGCTGGCGGCCCGGCGACTATGCCCGCGCGCTGGCGATCACGCCCGGCCATCTGAACCGGCTGTGCCGCGAGGCGGCGGGGGTCAGCGCCTCGCGCCATATCGAGGGGCTGGTGATGGCCGAGGCCTGCCGCCTGCTGGCCTTTACCCAGCTGCCGGTGGCCGAGATCGGCTATCGGCTGGGCTTTCACGACCCGGCGCATTTCTCGCGCCGGTTCCGGCTTTTGCGCGGCACGACGCCAAGCGCCTATCGCCGGCCCTTCATGACCGTGGCCTGACCGCTGGCACCAATCGGGCCGTCAGCCGCCCGCGACCCGGCCGGCGATCTGGCGCGCCACCTGTTCCAGCGTGGCAAGGCCCGGCGTCGCGGCGGCCTGCCGGCGGGTCATGCCGACCGCGCCGGACAGGAACCTTGCCCCGGTCGGGAACTCGACCAGCAGGCCGCGCTCGACCTCGTCCAGCACCACCCCGCGCGAGATGAACCACAGGCTGTCTGAGGCCAGGCAGATCCCCCGCCCCAGCGCCAGCGACACCGTCTCGACCAGCGGCCGGACGCTGGCCAGCCCCAGCGAGACCAGATAGGCATCGACCGAGGCGCGGATCAGCGCCGTCGCCGGCGGCAGGATCAGCGGCGCCTCGCGCAGCGCCTCGGCGGCCGGCCGGCCGGCTGCGGGATGGCCGGCGCGCGCCACCAGCACGACATCCTCCTCGTAAAGGTGATCGAAGCTCAGCCCCGCCATTTCCGAGGGGCTGGGCAGGCGGCCGATCATCAGGTCGATGCTGCCGGCGCGCAGCATGCGGATCAGGTAGTGATGCGGCCCGGTCTCGACCGCCAGCATCACGTCGGGCAGGATCTGCCGCAGTCGCAGCACCACCTGCGGAAAGAACCGCGTCGCTACCGTGGGCAGCACGCCCACCCGGATCGTGCCGCTGGTCCCCGGCTGCAGCGCCGCCGCGCCCGCCTCCAGCGCCTGCAGGGCATGGGCGGCGTGGTGGCGAAACAGCGCGCCCTGTTCGGTCAGCACCAGCCGCCGCCCCTGGCGCAGGAACAGCCGCTGCCCCAGCAGCGTCTCCAACTCGGCCAGGGTGCGCGACAGCGCCGGCTGGGTGATGCCTTGCCGGCGGGCGACGGCGGACAGCCCGCCCTCGGCCGCGATGTCCAGAAAGGCGCGGATATGGCGCAGCTTGATCGCCGGATGCATAATTGAATGATTATACATGATCGCTCATTTAGCATTTTTCGCCCGGAACAGGCTGTGGCAGATTATGGGTGAGAGAGGAGTTGCCATGCAAGTTCTGATGCGACCCTGGGGGGCGATGCATTACCGGATCGACGGGCCCGAGGACGGGTTGCCGGTGGTTTTCGCCAATTCCCTGGGCACCGACCTGCGGCTTTGGGACGCGGTGCTGCCGCTTCTGCCGGGCATCCGCGCCATTCGCTACGACAAGCGCGGCCACGGCCTGTCCGATTCCGGCGGCCCCGTCTCGATCGCCGATCTGGCCGAGGACGCCGCGGCGCTGATCGAGGCGACCGGCGGACCGGCGGTCTTCGTCGGCCTGTCCATCGGCGGCATGATCGGCCAGGCGCTGGCCGCGCGCCGGCCCGAATTGCTGCGCGCGCTGGTGCTGTCGAACACCGCGCCCCGCATGGGCGCGCCCGAGATCTGGGCCGCCCGCATCGCCGCCATCCGCGCCGGCGGCGTCGCCAGCATCGCCGATGCGGTGCTGGAGCGCTGGTTCGCCGCCCGCTTCCGCGCCACGCCGGCGCTGCATCCCTGGCGCAACATGCTGGCCCGCTGCGACGCGCAGGGCTATATCGCCGCCTGCGAGGCCATCGCCGCCGCCGACCTGACCGAGGGCACGGCCGGCCTGCGCCTGCCGGTGCTGGTGATCGCCGGGGACCAGGACGGTTCCTCGCCGCCGGATCTGGTGCGCGGCACCGCCGATCTGATCCCCGGCGCGGATTTCCACGTCATTCCCGGCGCCGGCCATCTGCCCTGCGTCGAAACCCCCGCCGCATGGGCCGCGCTGCTGGCCCCCTTCCTTCAGGACCATCTCCGATGACCAACCGCTACGACCAGGGCATGACCACCCGGCGCCGGGTGCTGGGCGATGCCCATGTCGCCCGCGCCGAGGCCGCCAAGACCGATTTCGACGAGCCCTTCCAGAGGCTGATCACCGAATCCGCCTGGGGCGCGGTCTGGTCGCGCGACACGATCAGCCCGCGCGAGCGCTCGATGCTGACCATCGCGCTGCTGGCGGGGCTGGGCAACGACCACGAACTGGCCCTGCATATCCGCGCCACCGCCAACACCGGCGCCACGCCCGGCGACGTGATCGAGGCGCTGCTGCATGTCGCCATCTATGCCGGCGTCCCGCGCGCCAACCACGCGATCAAGATCGCCAAGGAGACCTTTGCCGAGATGGAGGCGGCCAAGCGATGACCCTCAGCAATGCAACCGACCGCGGCCCGCTGTTCTTCCGCGACCGCGACTGGCACCCGCCGGCCTATACGCCGGGCTACAAGACCTCGATGACCCGCGCCCCGCATCGCGCGCTGGTGGCGCTCGGCTCGACCCTGTCCGAGGAAACCGGCCCCGCCTTCGGCCATGACATGCTGGGCGAGCTGGACAACAATCTGGTGATGAACTTCACCGGCCAGCCCGCCATCGGCGAGCGCATCATCATGCACGGCCGGGTGCTGGACGAGACCGGCCGCGGCGTGCCGAACGTGCTGGTCGAGATCTGGCAGGCCAATGCCGGCGGCCGCTACCGCCACAAGAAGGACGGCTACCTGGCGCCGCTCGACCCGAATTTCGGCGGCTGCGGGCGCACGCTGACCGGGCCGGACGGAAGCTACGAATTCCTGACCATCCGCCCGGGCGCCTATCCCTGGCCGAACCATGTCAACAACTGGCGGCCGATGCATATCCACATCTCGGTCTTCGGCACCGGCTTCGGCCAGCGCCTGATCACCCAGATGTATTTCGAGGGCGACCCGCTGATCGCGAAATGCCCGATCGTCAACACCATCGGCCAGGACCGCGCCATCCAGGCGCTGGTGGCGCCCCTGGACATGAACCGGGCGATTCCGATGGACTGCCTGGCCTACAAGTTCGACATCGTGCTGCGCGGCCGCCGCCAGTCGTTCTTCGAAAACCGCAAGGAGGGGATGTGATGCAGGGACTGGACTATCTCAAGGAAACCCCCTCGCAGACCGCCGGCCCCTATGTCCATATCGGCCTGACCCCGAACGCGCTCGGCAATCCCGGCATCTATCCGCAGGACCTGGGCCTCTCGCCGATCCGCGAGGGCGCGCGGGGCGAGCGCATCACCATCACCGGCCGCGTCATCGACGGCGCCGGCATGGTCCTGCGCGATGCGCTTTTCGAAACCTGGCAGGCCGATGCGGATGGCATCTATCCCGGCAACGACCCGCGCGGCGCCGCCGATCCGAACGTCACCGGCTGGGCCCGGGTCGCGGCGGATTTCGACACCGGCATCTGGCGGCTGGAAACCGTCAAGCCCGGCCGCGTGCCCTTCCCGGACGGCCGGCTGATGGCGCCGCATATCAATGTCTGGCTGGTGGCGCGGGGCATCAATCTCGGGCTCCAGACGCGGATCTGCTTCGAGGACGAGGAGGCGGCCAATGCCGAATGCCCGGTCCTCGCCCGGATCGAGCACAAGGCCCGCATCCAGACGCTCATGGCGAAGCGGACCGGACCGGGCGAATACGGCTTCGACTTCAAGCTGCAGGGCGAGAACGAAACCGTCTTCTTCGACATCTGAGGGTAAGGCCATGACCGCAACCCCCTGCATCATCTGCGTCGCCATCACCGGCTCGCTGCCGACCAAGGACAACAACCCGGCGGTGCCGATCTCCATCGAGGAGCAGATCGAATCGACGCAGGAAGCCTTCGAGGCCGGCGCGACCATCGCCCATTGCCACGTCCGCGACGACGAGGGCCGGCCGAGTTCCGACCCCGAACGCTTCGCCCGGCTCAAGGAAGGGATCGAGACGCATTGCCCCGGCATGATCGTCCAGCTCTCGACCGGCGGCCGCTCGGGGGCGGGTCGCGCACGCGGCGGCATGCTGCCGCTGGCCCCCGACATGGCCTCGCTCTCGGTCGGCTCGAACAATTTCCCGACCCGGGTCTACGAGAACCCGCCGGACCTGGTGGACTGGCTGGCCGCCGAGATGGCGAAATACGATATCAAACCGGAAATCGAGGCTTTCGACCTCAGCCATATCCTCAAGGCGCATCAGATGTGGCAGGCGGGCCAGATCAAGGACCGGCCCTATGTGCAATTCGTCATGGGGGTGAAAAACGCCATGCCCGCCGACCGCGAGGTCTTCGACTATTACGTCCATACGGTGAAGCGCCTTTTCGGCGCCGATGCGCCCTGGTGCGCGGCGGGCATCGGGCCGAACCAGATCGTGCTGAACGACTGGGCGATCTCTGCCGGCGGCCATGCCCGCACCGGGCTCGAGGACAATGTCCGCCTCGACCGCGACAGGCTCGCCCCCTCGAACGCCGCGCTGGTGAAACGCGCCGTGGCGCTTTGCGAGAAATACCGCCGCCCGGTGGCGACCTGGCGGCAGGCCCGGCAGATCCTCGGCCTGCGCTCCCCCGCCGCCTGACCCCTGCCGCCTGCCTCTCGCATCTTCTTTCTTGTCCAAATATCCTCGGGGGGTCCGGGGGGCAGACGGCCCCCCGGTCCTGTCATTGCAAAAGGACCGACCGATGCCCGCCGCAGCCGCCGACAGCGCCCTTTATCGCAGCCTCTTCTCGGATGACGAGACCGCCGCGCTCTTCGCCGACAGCGCCGAGATCCGCGCCATGCTGCTGGTCGAGGGCGCGCTGGCCCGCGTGCAGGCCCGGCTGGGCCTGATCCCCGAAACCGCCAGCGCCTTCATCGAGCGCGCCGCGCGCGAGGTGCAGATCGACCCCGCCGCGCTCGGCCCCGAGACGGCGACCAACGGCGTGCCGGTCCCGGCGCTGGTCGCGGCCTTCCGCAAGGCCATGGAGGCGCCCGATCATGCGCAATACCTGCATTGGGGGGCGACCAGCCAGGACATCATGGAAACCGGTCAGGCGCTGCGGCTGCGCCGGCTGACGGGGATCTGGGACGACAGGCTCGGCCGGCTGGTCGCCGCGCTCGGCCGGCTGGCCCGCGAGCATGCCGATCTGCCGATGGCGGCGCGGACCTACGGGCAGGCGGCGACGCCGACCGGCTTCGGCGCCGTGATCGCCGGCTGGGGCCATCCGCTGCTGCGCCACCGCGCGCGGCTTCAGGCGCTGGCGCCGGACCTGGCCACCGTCTCGCTGGGCGGGGCGGCGGGCACGCTCTCGGCCATGGGGGCCGAGGGCCCCGCCGTGCGCGCCGGCCTGGCCAAGGCGCTCGGCCTGCACGATCCCGGCCACGGCTGGCATGCCGAACGCGACCGCATCGGCAATTTCGCCGCCTGGATGGCGGGGCTTTGCGCCAGCCTGGGCAAGATGGGCGAGGACCTGATCCTGATGGCGCAAAGCGGCATCGGCGAAATCCGCATCTCCGGCGCCGGCGGTTCCTCCACCATGCCGCAAAAGCAGAATCCGGTCGGCCCCTCGGTGCTGGTGGCGCTGGCGCGACAGGCGGCGGCGCTGGCCTCGGCGCTGCAGGGCGCCGGCATCCACCGCCAGCAGCGCGACGGCGCGGCCTGGTTCGTGGAATGGCTGACCCTGCCGCAGCTCTGCATCTCGACCGGCCGGGCGCTGGCGCTGGCGCTGGACCTGTCGGGGCGGATCGCGCCCGATGCGCAGGCCATGGCGCGCGGGCTCGACGACGGCAGCGGGCTGATCCATGCCGAGGCCTTCACCTTCGCCCTGGCCCGCCACATGCCGCGCCCCGAGGCGCAGGCCAGGATCAAGGCGCTCTGCGCCGAGGCGCAATCCGGCGGCCAGCCGCTGCCGGCGCTGGTCGTCCGCGAATTCCCGGATCTGGACCTTTCCGCCGCCGGCGGGCTCGGCACCGCCCCGGCCGAGGCGCGGGCCTTTGCCGAGGCCGCCGGCGCCTAGCCCGGCGGCCTCGGCGATCCGCGCGGATGCGCAGCGCGTCCGCCTCGACCAAGACCGGGCGGGCAAGGCCGCTCCCCCCCAGCCGGGACGAAACCACCCGGCCATGGTGGCGCGGGGCACGGGCATCGATGCCCGGCCTCGCACCGCCGCCGGTCAATAGCTGATCGCGGCGCTTTCGCGCAGTTCCGCGACGCTGGGCTTGGGGAAGCCGAAGAATTCCAGATAGGCCGGGATCTGCTCGAACAGCATGTCGGTGCCGACCTGATAGCGGCAGCCGCGGGCGCGGGCGGCGGCAAGCAGGGGCGTGATCTCGGATTTCAGCACCACCTCGCCGACGAAGGTGGCGGGGTCGAGGCGTTCGGGATCCATGGGCAGCGGGTCGCCCTCGGTCATGCCCAAGGGCGAGGCGTTCACCGCCAGGTCGAAGCCCGCCGGGTCGTTCGCGCCGGTCTCAAGCGCGATGCCGGGATAGGCGGCGGCGATGCGGCCGGCCAGCGCCTCGGCATTGGCGGCCGCCGGGTCGTAGAGCGCCAGCCGCGCCACGCCCGCCCGGGCCAGCGAGGCGGCGATGGCCGAGCCGACGCCGCCGCAGCCGACGACCAGGGCCGAGCGGCCCTGCAGTTCCTGGCCCTTGGCCAGCACGCCGCGCACGAAGCCCTCGCCGTCGAACATGTCGGCCTCGAGCGCGCCGTCCCCGGCCAGCCGCAGCCCGTTCGCCGCGCCGGCGATGCGGGCGGTGACCGAGACGCGGTCGGCCAGCGCCAGGGTGCTGACCTTGTGCGGCATGGTGACCAGCGCGCCGTGGATGTTCGACAGCCGGAACAGCAGGCGCAGGAAATCGGGGTAATCCTCGGGCTTGCAGCCCATCGGCACCACCACGGCATCGATGCCGCGCCGCTGGAACCACGGGTTGTAGATCATCGGCGATTTGAAGGTCGTGGTCGGATAGCCCAGATGCGCGATCAGTCTGGTGGTTCCGCGGATCATGATGCCTTGCCTTTCCTGCTCGGGGGGAAAGGCCCCGGATGGACCGGGGCCTTGCGGTGGGGTTCAGCGGCTGGCGGCGGCCTCGGTCCGCAGGTGGTCGTATTCCGCCTTGGGCACCGGCGCGGCATTCGGCTTGCCCAGGTCCTCGATGCGGACCCGGTAGGTCTCGCGCGCCGACCAGGCCGCGGCGGCGGCGATGCAGCAGATGGCGAAGGTGATCGAACCCACCATCAGCGGCACATTGGTCGCGCCCGGAGGGGCGACGGTGGCGAAGAGCGCCGGCAGCAGCGCGGTGATCGTGGTGCCGATATTCTGCGAGATCGCCATCGAGGACACGCGGGTCCGGGTCGGGAACAGCTCGGGGTAGAAGCTGGGAAAGACCGCATTATAGCCCTGATAGACCACGCCCCACATCAGAAGCGACATCAGGATCGCCAGCGGCACCGAATGGATCGAGATGGCGTAGAGATAGCCGAAGGCCAAGAGGCCCGATCCCAGCGCGCCGACGATGATCGGCGGGCGGCGGCCGATGCGGTCCGACAGGTTGCCGACCAGCGGGATCACCAGGCAGGCGACGATATTGCCCAGGACCGGGATCCACAGATAGACGTCCTTGTGGAAGCCGATGCCATAGGCGGCCTGCACGGCATAGGCGGCGCCGAAGACGGTGGCGACGACCGGGATGGTGTTCATCAGCGCCATGCAGATCACCCGGATCATGTCCGGCCAGGTGGTGCGGATCGCCTCGACGACGGGCGAGCGCGGGGTGGCGTGCTCGGCCTCTTCCTGGCGGAAGGCGGGGGTTTCCTCGACCTCGCGGCGGATGATCCAGCCGGCGATGATGACGACGAAGCTCAGCAGGAACGGGATGCGCCAGCCCCAGCTGTTGAAAGTCTCGTCGGGCATGTAATGCGCCAGCGGCAGGAAGACGGCGGCGGCCAGGATCTGGCCGGCCTGCACGCCCTGCAGCGTGAAGCTGGCGAAAAAGCCGCGCCGGCCGAAGGGCGCGTGTTCCATGATCATCGAGCTGGCGCCCGAGATCTCGCCCGCCACGGCGAAGCCCTGCACCAGCCGCAGGATCACCAGAAGGATCGGGGCCAGGATGCCGACCTGCTGATAGGTCGGCAGGATTCCGACCAGCAGGGTCGAGATGCCCATCAGGAACATGCACAGGATCAGCACGTTCTTGCGGCCATGGGTGTCGCCCCAATGGCCCAGCACGAAGGCGCCGATCGGCCGGGCGACATAGCCCACGCCATAGGTCGCCAGCGAGGCGACGATGGCGACGCGCGGGTTTTCCGACGGGAAGAAGATCTGCGGAAACACCAGCGAGGCGGCGGTGGCGTAGATGAAGAAGTCGTAATATTCCAGCGCAGAGCCGATCCAGCCGCTGGCCGCAGCCTTGCCGGATTGATGCCTGCCCTTGGGCGCGATGGCCGGTGAAGCGGTCATGGGTAACCTCCCTGAAGCTGACCACGCCAGCTCCTCTGATTGCGCGGTCTGTGGCAAAAGGTCGCAAAACAGTTGAATAACGTCAAAGACCGTTTGACGCTTTGCATTAACATGATGTTAATTCATTAGCGCCGGGATGGGCCGGAATGGGGCGGCGATTCCGGGCAGGGGATTGATTTCCATGCCTGCCGCTTGCGGAATCGGCCCGATGGCCCGGTGACCGGCGGTTTTCCCGCAAGGGCGGATAATCAGCCCTGCTCCGCCAGCTGCCGGGCGATTTTCCAGCCGAAGACCATGGCCGGGCCGATGGTCGTGCCGGGCCCCGGATAGGTGCCGCGGAAAATCGAGGCGGCGTCGTTGCCGCAGGCGTAAAGCCCGGGGATCGGCCGGCCCTCGCGGTCCAGAACCTGCCCCTCGGCATTGCAGTCGAGCCCGCCGCTGCCGGCCAGATCGACCGGAACCACGCGCAGCGCATAGAAGGGCGCCTGCCGGATCGGGCCCAGGCAGGGATTGGGCTTGACCTCGGGATCGCCGTTGAAGCGGTTCACCACCGTCGAGCCGCGGCCGAAATCGGCGTCGGAACCGGTTTCCGCGAAACGGTTGTTGGCCCGGACGCTTTCGGCCAGCCCCTGCGCATCGACTCCGATGGCGGCGGCCAGCGCGTCAAGGTTGCCTGCGCGCTGCAGATAGCCCTGCCGCAGCAGCCGCCGCAGCCCGCGCCCGCCCGGCAGGACCAGCCCCAGCCCGTAGCGGCGGATGAAACCGGAATCGACCACCAGCCAGGCCTCGGACAGGCCGGCGCGGATCATGCCCATGCAGAAATCGTGATAGCTGCCGGCCTCGTTCACGAAGCGGCGGCCGTCGCGGCCGACGGCGATCAGCCCCGGCTTGGCGCGGTCCAGGATGATATGCGGCCAGATTGCCTGCGACCCGTCCGGACGGCCGAGCAGCGAGCAGGGCATCCACAGCCCGGCGCTGTCGCCGCCATCGTCCAGCGCCGCGCCGGCGCGCTCGACCGCCAGGGCGATGCCGTCGCCGCTATTGCCCTCGGGCGCCTGCGAGAAGGCGGCGATCTGCGGCGGAAACAGCCGCTCGCGCAGGGCGCGGTTCCAGCCGATGCCGCCGGTCGCCAGCACCACGCCCCGCCGCGCCCGGATGCGGCGCCGGCCCTGCGGGGTCTCGATCACCGCGCCGATCACCGCCTGCCCGTCGCGGATGAGATCGGCCAGCGGGCTGTCGAACCAGATCGGCACCGCGCGCCGGCGCAGGCTGAAAAACAGCCGCGCCACCAGCGCATTGCCCATCAGCAGCCGGGTGCCGCGCCGATGGCCCAGCCGGTCGCGGGCATAGCGCAGCAGGATCTTCAGCGCGGTCGCCAGGTTGCCGGCGCTGGCAAAGGGGGCGAGCAGCGCCCCCAGCTCGCCGCGCGCGACCATCATGCCGCCCAGACCCATGAACACGTCGCGCGGCGGCCGCACCCGGTCGAAATCGGCCCTAAGCAGCCGGCCGTCGAATTCCACCGGCGCGAGCGCCCGCCCGCCATAGGCCGAACCGGGACCGTCCAGATAGTCGGGATGCGCGGCGGCGGCGACGAAGCGGACCTCGGAATGGCGTTCAAGCTCGGCGATGGCCTCGGGTCCCGTGGCCAGAAACGCCTCGCGCCGCGCATCGCCGCCACGGTGGCCGACGACATGGCGCAGGAAGGCGGCGGCGTCCTCGGCGCTGTCGGGCACCCCGGCCCGGTGGCTCAGCTCGGTGCCCGGCACCCAGGTCGTGCCGCCCGAGGTGGCGGTGGTGCCGCCGACCATGCCGGTCTTTTCGCAAAGCAGCACCGACAGGCCGGCGATGGCGCCGCTCAGCGCCGCCGTCATCCCGCCCGCGCCGGCGCCGATCACCAGAAGATCGACCTCTTCGTCGAAAGCCGTGGCCGTCATGCGCGATCCCTCCTCCTTGCCCCGATGCGTGGCGGAACTTGCCACAGGCGGCATAAAAATGGAAGATACTTTTATAATTGAATATTATTCCATATAATAGGAAAGGAGGAGACAGCATGACACAGGACACAAGGCGGCCGCGCCGCATTCTTCTGACCGGCGGCACCGGTTTCATCGGCCTGCGGGTGGCGGCCGCGCTGGCGACGCAGGGCATCGTCCCGCGCCTTTTCGACCTCGAAGCCGCGATCCGCCGCACCGTGCTGCCAAAGGGCTGCGAGGCGGAGGCGGGGGATGTGACCGATGCCGATTCGCTGGCGCGGGCCGGCGAGGGCTGCGACGGCATCGTGCATCTGGCCGGGCTGATGACGGTGGATTGCGCCGCCGACCCGGCGCGGGCGGTGCGGGTCAATGTGCTGGGCTCGGCGCATGTCTTCGAACTGGCGCGCCGGCTGCGGGTTCCGGTCGCCTGGCTCAGCACCGCCGGGGTGTTCGGGCCGGACAGCGCCACGCTGCCGCGGCCGATGACCGTCTACGGCGTGACCAAGCTGGCGGTCGAGGGGCTGGCGCGGGTCCATGCCGCCGATCACGGCCTGCCCAGCCTGGGGCTGCGGCCCTATATCGTCTACGGGCCGGGGATCAGCAGCGGCATCGCGGCCGGGCCGTCCATCGCGCTGGCGGCCTCGGTCCGGCGCGAGCCGGCGGTGATCCGCTTCTCGGGCCGGGTGGGCTTCGTGCATGTGGATGACGTGGCGCGGCTGCTGGCCGCGGCGATGCTGCGGCCGATGCAGGGCGCGACGGTGCTGACCATGGCCGGCGATACGCGCGAGATGGCGGACTTCACCGCCGAGTTGGCCCGGCAGAGCGGCTGGGACGGCATTACCATCGACGGCCCGCCGCTGCGCATTCCGACGGATCTCGCCTCGGACCCGGTGCCGGACTGGCTGGGCGCGCAGCCGGTCACGCCGATCGAGGAGGGCATCCGCCGCACGCTGGCGGAACTGGGCGGCTAGGCTTTCGGCATGCCCTTGGGCCGCAGGGTGCGCTTTTGCGCGGCGATGCGGAACGGGGCGTTCGGCGCGCCATAGCCGGCGTAATCGCCGCGGCGCTGCACGATCTCCAGGAAGAAGCCGCCGGGCAGGGCGGTCGAGTAGAACTGCAGGAACTGCCCGCCGGCATCCTCGTCATACATGATGTGATGGGCGCGCAGCCGGGCGGTGAAATCCGGATCGAGCCCGAATCGCGCCTCGACGTCGTCGTAGTAATTCGCCCCGATGCGCAGGAAGGGGAAGCCGCGCGCCGCCATCTCGGCCGCGGTGGCGAAGATGTCGTCGCTGGCGAAGGCGAGGTGCTGGACCGAGGAGCCGAAGGTCTCGTGCAGGAACTGCCCGGCCAGGGTGCGCCGCGTCTCGGCGCCGTTCAGGGTGATGCGCAGCCCGCCGGCCCGGATGGCCTGGCTGCGCACCAGCCCGTCGGGATCGACCACATCGACCATCGGCGCCTTTTCGGCCGTGAACAGGGTGGTGTAGAACAGCGACCAGCTGAGCATTTCGTCATAGGCCATGGTCTGGCCCAGGTGATCGACGCCGGCAAGCCCGGCGCCCGGCGGCGCGGGGGCGTCAAGGGCGAAATCCACCTCCCAGATCCGGCCCAGATCGCCCCGGCGGTCCAGCAGGCGGATCACGTTGCTGCCGGCGCCGCGGATGCCGGGGATATCAAGCTCCTGCGCGGCATGGGGCGCGACATGCGGCTCGGCCCCCAGTGCCAGGGCGCGGTCGAAGGCGGCGCGGGCGTCGGGGACCATCAGCCCGATTTCGGACACGCCGGTGCCATGCGTGACCCAAGCGCTGTGGGCGTAGCCCTCGGGCTCGGCATTGACCAGCAGGTTGACGCCGCCCTGCCGCCACAGCGTTACCTGCTTGCTGAGATGCCGGCCGGCCTTTTCGAAGCCGGCCGTGGTGAGCAGGCTCTCCAGCGGCCCGGCATCTTCGGCCGAGGTGGCGAATTCGACGAACTCGACCCGCTCGACCGGGGCGGGGGCGGGAAAGGCGGGCAGATCGACGGAGAGCGAAGGCTCGGCCCGGCGCACGCGGTCCATCAGCGCCACCAGGCTGCGATGGCCGTCGCGGGCCACCAGGCGCGGCAGCCCGGCGCGGAACTGGTCGTTGAAGATTTCCAGGCTCAGCGGTCCGTCATAGCCGGTGGCCATGACCGCGCGGGTGAAGCCGGCGACGTCCAGGTCTCCCTCGCCCGGCATGTTGCGGAAATGCCGCGACCAGTAGAGCAGGTCCATCTCGATGAGCGGCGCGTCGGCCAGCTGCACGAAGAAGATGCGGTCGCCGGGAATGCGGCGGATGCTGTCCGGATCCAGTTTGCGGCCCAGCGTGTGGAAGCTGTCGAGGATCAGGCCGACATTCGGGTGATCGGCGCGGCGCACGATCTCCCATGCGTCGCGGTGGTCGTTGACGTGCCGGCCCCAGCACAGCGCCTCGTAGCCGAGGCGGATGCCGCGCTGCGCCGCGATCTCGCCCAGTTCGCGGAAATCGGCGGCGGCGCGGTCGATGCCGCCAAGCGCCTCGGGATGGGTCGAGGAGCAGACGAGCACCAGGTCGGTGCCCAGCTCGGCCATCAGGTCGAACTTGCGCTGCGCCCGGGCGAAGGCGCGGCTGCGCAGGGGCTCGGGCAGGCCCTCGAAATCGCGGAAGGGCTGGAACAGGGTGATCTCCAGCCCATGGTCGCGGACCATGCGGCCCACCTCGGCCGGGGTGAAGTCCGAGGCGAGGAAATCCTGCTCGAAGATCTCGATCCCGTCGAATCCGGCCTGCTGGATCGCGGCGAGTTTCTCGGTAAAGCTGCCCGAAATCGACACGGTGGCAATCGAGGTCTTCATCCCGCACCCCTTTCCCTGATGCGCCAAGGGTCGCAAAGAATGGGC
Organism: Paracoccus sp. J55; assembly: GCF_000513975.1. Lineage (NCBI taxonomy): Bacteria > Pseudomonadati > Pseudomonadota > Alphaproteobacteria > Rhodobacterales > Paracoccaceae > Paracoccus > Paracoccus sp. J55. The sequence goes on along the minus strand of NZ_AZVA01000009.1, from coordinate 128,733 downwards.
GTAACGGCAAATGCCGATTCTTCGCCGTGATTAACCTTGCGTTAATTCACAGCGGCGAGAAGGCCAGCGGACGCAGGATCACATGCCGTCCCGGCTGCGGCGCCGCCGGCACCGGCCCGGCGCTGCGCGGCATCAGCGCGACGGGACCGCGCGCATCGCCCGAGACCGGCTGCCACAGCGCCTCTGCCCCGGCCGGCTCCGCGCCGATCACCAGCGCGGCGCAATCGGGGGCGAAAAGCGCCGCGCCGGGGGCTGGCGCGGCATGGGCGCGCAAGCGTCCCGCCAGCGCCGCATGGAAGCGCGGCGAGGCGTGGTCGAGCCGCAGGAAACGGTTCTGCTGCGCATCGACCAGCGGGAAGGCGGCGGGGATGAAACCCCTGGTCCAGCCTTCCTCCTGCGCCAGCGCGGCGCGGCGGAATTCGCGTTCGGCCCAGTCGGCATAGCTCCACAGGTGATGGATGGTGTTCAGCGGCCCGGTCTCGGCCAGCCAATAGCCCATCAGGGGCAGGTGCCGGGTCACCAGCGGCAGGCCGCGTTCGGCCAGCAGGGCCAGGTAATCGCCCGCCGCGCCGGGTTTCAGCCGATAGCTGCGCCATTCATGGATCATGCCGGTCCCTCCTGCCGCGCAGATTGGCGCGGGCGGCGGCGCGCGGAAATGGACCGCGCGTCGGAAAGATTGGACTCAGCCCTCGGATCGCGCGGCCTGCTTGCGGAAGGCGCCGGGCGAGATGCCGACGCGCTGGGTGAAGAAGCGGTTGAAATAGGCCGGATCGTCGAAGCCGGTCAGATGCGCCACCTGCGCCACCGTGCTTTCGGTATAGACCAGATAACGCTTGGCCTCGATCACGATGCGCTCGTAAAGCAGCTCGGATGCGGTCTTGCCGCTGCGCGCCTTGCAGGCCGCGTTCAGCCGCGCCGGGGTGACGGCCAATTCGCCGGCAAAGAAGCCCAGCGAACGCTGGCTGCGGAAATGTTCTTCGAGCAGCGCGCGATAGCGCACCAGCAGGTCGTAGTCGCGGTCCGGCGTGGCGGTGCCGGCGTCCTGATGCGCGATCGACAGCCGCAGCACCACCACCAGGATGCGCATGTATTGCGCCAGGATCGCCGTGCGCCGGCCCGGGGCCGACCAGATGAATTCGCGGTGCAGCCAGTGAAAGGTGTCGATCACCGCCGGAATGTCGAGGCCGGTCCCGGCCAGCGGATAGACGGCCGGCCGGCCCGCCGCCGTCGCCAGCCGCGGATCGCCGGCCGATGCCGTGCGCAGGCAGCCAAGCGCCGCCGTCACCGCGAACCCGTCGGTGCCGGGATCGAAGTCGATCTGGTGCACGACGCCCGCCGGCACCACCAGGATGCCGGGGGCGGGGATCGGCAGCTGGCGGTCCTCCATGCGGATGCCGCCGCCGCCCGATTTCACCAGCAGCACCTGCATGTGATCGGGATGGGCATGGGGACGAATCCTCCAATCGTTCGGGCCGCTGCGTTCGCGGATCGGCTCGATATGAAGCAGGTCCAGTTCGACATCCGCCTCCTGATCTCCATAGAGATAGTAATGCGGGATGCTGCCTGCCGCCTTGTCGCCCATGCGTTCCTCCGTCCCCCGGTCGGTTGCGAATAGTGCAAGAATTGCGCGCCAGCGTCCATTGGTTCGCCATGCCCCCCGCAGTAGCAGGAAGGCAGCGAGAAAGGGAGGGAGCCAATGGGCGCGCAGGAGCATTGCGACGTGCTGGTGATCGGCTCGGGCGCCGGTGGGCTGGCCACGGCGATCACCGCCAGAAAGCACGGGCTGTCGGTGATCGTGATCGAGAAGGAGCCGGTCTTCGGCGGCACCACCGCCTTTTCCGGCGGCGTGCTGTGGATCCCCGGCAACCGCCACGGCCGGGCGCTGAACCCGGATGACACGCGCGCGGCGGCGCGGGCCTATCTGCGGGCCGAGACCGGCAATTTCCACCAGCCCGAGGCGGTCGAGGCCTTCCTGGAGGCCGGACCGAAGATGCTGGACTGGTTCGAGGCCGAGACCGAGGTGAAATTCATCCCCACGCTTTACCCCGATTATCACCCGACCGTGCCGGGCGGGGTGGATGTCGGCCGCTCGGTGCTGGCGGCGCCCTATGACAGCAGCGCGCTGGGGGAAAACCTGCGCCGCCTGCGGCCGCCCTTGGCGACCATCACCTTCATGGGGATGATGTTCAATTCCTCGAACGCGGACATCCGGCATTTCTTCAACGCCACCCGCTCGCCGACCTCGTTTGCCTATGTCGCGAAGCGGCTGGCCGCCCATGCGGCCGAGGTCGCCCGCCACGGCCGCGGCGTGCAGGTGACCAGCGGCAACGCCCTGGCGGCGCGGCTGGCCAAGACCTGCTTCGACCTCGGCATCGCCATCCTGACCGAGACCCCGGCGCTGCATCTGCTGAAGCAGGGCGGCCGCGTCACCGGCGCGCAGGTCGGCGGCGCGCAGCCGCGCAGCATCATGGCCGCGCGCGGCGTGGTGCTGGCCTGCGGCGGCTATGCGCAGGATCTGGCCCGCCGTGCCGGGATCTATGCCCATCTGAAGGCGGGGGGCGCGCATCACTCGCCGGTGCCCCCGGGCAATACCGGCGACGGCATCCGGCTGGGCGAGGCGGTCGGCGGCGCTTTCGACGCCGAATATCCGCAGCCCGCCGCCTGGATGCCGGTCAGCCTGGTGCCGGGCAAGGGCGTGTTTCCGCATCTGCTGGACCGCTACAAGCCCGGCATGATCGCGGTGCGGTCCGACGGGCGGCGCTTTGTCAACGAAAGCGACAGCTATCACGATGTCGGCGCGGCCATGGCCGCAGGCGACGGGACGGCCTGGCTGATCTGCGACCATCGCGCGATCCGCAAATACGGCCTTGGCCATGCCAAGCCGGCGCCGATGCCGCTATGGCTCTGGACCCGCAGCGGCTATCTGAAGCGCGGCCGGACGCTGGCCGATCTGGCCCGGGCTTGCGGCATCGACCCGGCAGGGCTGGAGGCGACGGTCGCGGCCTATAACCGCGGCGCGCGCGAGGGGCGGGACGAGCAGTTCCGCCGCGGCGAGACCAGCTTCAACCGCTATCTCGCCGATCCGGACCACCAGCCGAACCCCTGCGTGGCGCCGGTCGAGCGCGGCCCGTTCTACGCCGTGCGCATGGAAATGGGGGATCTGGGCACCTTCGACGGGCTCAGGACCACGGTCGAGGGCGCGGTGCTGGACCGGCAGGGCGCGGCGATCGCGGGGCTCTATGCCGTGGGCAACGACCGCGCCAGCATCATGGGCGGGAACTATCCGGGCGCGGGCATCACGCTGGGCCCGGCCATGACCTTCGGCTGGATCACCGGCCGCCATCTGGCCGGGCGCGCGGCCGCAAAGGAGGATGCAGCATGAGCTGGCTTGGACTGGAAGGCAGGACCGTCGTCATCACCGGCGCCGGCGGCGGCATCGGTCAGGCGCTGGCGCGGAACTTTGCCGCCGAGGGGGCGCGGGCAATCCTGCTGGACCGCGACCTTGACCGCTCCGGGCCGCTGGCCGAACAGCTGGGCGGCGGCGCCTTGGCGCTGGCCTGCGATCTGGCCGATCCGGGCAGCGTCGCTGCCGCCGCCGGGCGGGTCGAGGCCGAGGGCGGCGCCGAGGTGCTGGTCAACAGCGCCGCCATCCTGCGCCCCGGCGCGCTGGACAGCGTCAGCGCCGAGGATTGGTCGGCCATGCTGGCGGTGAACCTGACCGGCTACCTGACCGCGGCGCAGGCTTTCGGGCGCGGCATGTTGCGACGCGGGCGCGGTGCGCTGGTCCATGTCGCCAGCATCGCCGCCAGCCAGCCGCAGCCGGCCAGCGGCGCCTATTCCGCCTCGAAGGCGGCGGTGGCGATGCTGTCGCGGCAGCTGGCCGCCGAATGGGGTCCGCGCGGCCTGCGCTCGAACTGCGTCAGCCCCGGGCTGGTGCTGACGCCGATGTCCGCCGCCTTCTATGCTGATCCCGAGGTCAGGGCCCGGCGCGAGGCCATGGTGCCCTTGCGCCGCATCGCCTCGCCGCAGGACATCGCGGATGCGGCGCTGTATCTCGCCTCGGACCGGGCGGCCTATGTCACCGGGCAGGACATCGTGGTCGATGGCGGCTTGTCGCAAAGCCTGATGGGGCTGGTGCCGAGGCCGGGCTATGCTTAGCGAGGCGCTGGTCACCGGCGGGGCCGAGGGCATCGGCTGGGCCATCGCGCAGGCGCTTGCGGCACAGGGCTGCCGGGTCACGATCGCCGATCTCGACGGCGACAAGGCGGCGCTGCGGGCGGCGGAACTGGGCGCGGGGCATCGCGGCATCCGCTGCGACGTCACCGACGAGGTTCAGGCGCGGGCGGCGGCCGCCGTCGCGCCTTTCGGCATCCTGGTGAACAATGCCGGCATCGGCGACAGCCACCTGCCGACACTGGAACAGGATCTGACCGCCTTTCGCCGGGTGCTGGACGTGCATCTGTCGGGGACCTTCCTGATGACGCGGCAGGTGGCGCGCGGCATGCTGGCGCGCGGGCGCGGGGCGGTGGTGAACCTGTCCTCGATCGCCGGGCTGACCGGCCTGCCGCGGCGCAATGCCTATGGCGCGGCCAAGGCCGGCATCGTGGCGATGACCCGGGCCATGGCCTGCGAATGGGCGGGGCAGGGGCTGCGCGTGAACGCCGTCGCCCCGGCCTTCGTCGAGACCGCGCTGGTCCGGACGCTGGCCAGGGCGGGCCGGATCGACCTGTCGGCCATCCGCCGCCGCACGCCGCTGGGCCGGCTGATCGAGGCGCGCGAGGTGGCGGCGGCCGTGGCCTTCCTGGCCTCGGACGCGGCCTCGGGCATCACCGGGGCGGTGCTGCCGGTCGATGGCGGCTGGACCGCCTTCGGCGATTTCGGCGAGGCGAGCCGCCCCGATTGAGCGCGGCCCCGCCGGTTTGCGCGCCGGCTGCACAAGGAACGGGCAGGCGCCTTGCCCCAAGCCGGGTTTCCGGCCCCCTCCGGTGGCCCTGGGCCCGGAAAGGCGCGACAATCGGGCATGAGCCATCTCCGATTCGACGGGGCTTGCCATGATCGAACTGGTCTTCATCGCCTGCATGGGCGGCGCCCCGGCCGATTGCCGGGAACACAGCCTGATCTATACCGAGGTCACGCCCCTGGTCTGCATGCATGGCGCGCAGCCTGCGCTGGCGCAATGGGTCGAGACGCATCCCGACTGGCGCATCGCCCGCTGGTCCTGCCAGACGCTGCGCCGCGAGCGCAGCATCTGACGGGGCGGCGCCTAGGCCGCGTCCTCGATATGGCCGCCCAGGAACAGCTGGCCGACGCGCGGATCCCGAAGCAGCGCGTCGGCCCTGTCGAACATCCGGGTCTGGCCCAGTTCCAGCACCAGCCCGTAATCCGACATGGCTAGCGCCGCCTTGGCGTTCTGTTCCACCATCAGCACCGTCACCCCCTGGTCGCGCAGCCGGATCAGGGTCTGGAACACCTCCTGCACCAGGTTGGGCGACAGCCCGATCGAGGGCTCGTCGATCAGGATCAGCTTGGGGTCCAGAAGCAGGGCGCGGGCGATCTCCAGCTGCTTCTGCTGGCCGCCCGACAGCTCGATGGCCTTCTGGTCGCGTCGCTCGCGCAGCATGGGAAACTGGTCCATGACCTGCTCCATCCGCTGCCGGACCCGGGACTGGTCGCGGGCGGTGATGCCGCCCAGCTCCAGATTGTGGAACACCGACAGCTGCGGCACCACGTTGCGGCCCTGCGGCACATAGGTCACGCCGCGGGCGATCATCTCGGCCGGGCGCTTGCGGGTCACGTCCTCGCCCTCCAGCAGGATCTGGCCGGAATGGATGTTCAGCAGCCCGAAGATCGCCTTGAACACGGTGGATTTCCCGGCGCCGTTCGGCCCGATCACCGTGGTGATCGAGGCCTTGGGAATACTGAACGAGGTGCCGTTCAGGATGGTGATGCGGCCATAGCCGCCGGTGACGTCCTTGAGTTCCAGCATGTCAGCCCCCCAGATAGGCGTCGATGACCATCTGGTTCGCCCGGATCTCCTCGGGCGAGCCTTCGGCGATGATCTCGCCCTGCGCCAGCACGATGATGCGGGTGCAAAGCGACATGACGAATTCCATGTTGTGCTCGATCACCACGAAGGTGGTGCCGTGCTCGCGGTTATAGGTCATCAGCCGCTCTTTCAGATGCGCCAGCATGGTCAGGTTCACCCCGCCCGCCGGCTCGTCCAGCAGCACGATGCCGGGCCCGGCCATGAAGGCCATCGCGGCATCGACCAGCTTCTGCTGGCCGTAGGAGAGCGAGCCCGCCTCGGTGTCGCGATAGGGAGTCAGGTTGAAGAACTCGATCAGCTGCTCGGCCTTGTCGGTCAGGCCGGCGTCGGACTTGCCGAAAAGCCGGCTCAGCATCGAGCCCTCGTGCTCCTGTCCGGCCAGGATGACATTGTCGAGCACCGTCATGCGCGGAAAGACCGACAGCTGCTGGAAGGTGCGTCCGACGCCCATCAGCGACAGGTCGGCCGGCCGCACGCCGTCGGTCGAGCGGCCGTTGATCTCGCAATGGCCGGCGCTGGGGCGCAACTGGCCCAGGATGCAGTTGAACAGCGTCGACTTGCCCGAGCCGTTCGGGCCGATCAGGCCCAGGATCTCGCCCTTTTGCACGTCGAAGCTGACATCGTTCACGGCGCGGATGCCGCCGAACTGCTTCGAGATGTTGCGGACGGAAAGGACGGGGGCGGTCATAGCTGGAATCCCTTCTTCATATCGCGGCGCGTCTCGTGCCGGGGGCGGAACTGGTTCCAGATCTTCTGGCCCAGCCCGATCAGCCCCTGGGGCGAGAACACCATCAGCACGATCACCAGCGCCGAATAGATGATGAGGTAATAGCCCTCGGTGAAGCGCAGGAGTTCCGGCAGCAGGATCACCACCGCCGCGCCCAGCATCGGGCCGAAGAAGAAGCCGGCGCCGCCCACCACCACCATCAGAAGCAGCTTCAGCGAATGGATCAGCGCGAAGCTGCCCGGCTCGATGAACTGCACCAGCGGCGATTGCAGCGCCCCGGCCAGCCCCCCGAAGGCCGAGCCGATGGCGAAGGCCAGAAGCTTCTGGCGGCGGATCTTCAGCCCCAGGCTCTCAGCGCGGATCGGGTTCTCGCGCAGCGCCTTGAAGGCCCGGCCCCAGGGCGAGCGCAGGATCCACCACATCACGAAGGCCGAGACCAGGAAGCAGGCCAGCGCGAAATAGTAGAAATTCAGGTTGCTGTCGGTCGCGATGCCAAGGACCGAGGGCCGCGGCATGCCGACCAGCCCGAAGGAACCGCCGGTGATCTCTTCCTCGTTGCGCAGCACCAGGAACAGCAGCGTGTTGAAGGCCAGCGTCACGAAGGCCAGGAAATGGTGCTGCACGCGCAGCGCCGGCCAGCCAAGCAGCAGTCCGACCGCGAAGCAGGAGGTGATCGAGATCAGCGCCGCCGCGATCCAGGGCACGCCGGCCAGGGTCAAGAGCGCGGTGACATAGGCGCCGATGCCCATGAAGCCCGCCTGCGCCAGGCTGACCTGCCCGGCATAGCCCAGCGTCAGGTTCAGCCCCATGGCCGAGATCGAGAACAGCAGCCAGGAGGTCAGCGTATAGATGATGTAATTGCCCTGGCCGATGGGCGCGGCGACCAGCGCCGCGATGCCCAAGGCGATCAGGATGATGCGGGTGCGGGTCATACGGCGCGTCCCTCCTTGGTGCCAAGCAGCCCCTGCGGGCGCAGCAGGATGATGGCGATGAGCAGGATCAGCGGCATGGCCGAGCGGTATTCGGCCGAGACATAGACCGCCGAGAGGTTGTCGATGACGCCGATCAGCAGCCCGCCGACCAGCGCGCCGCGGATCTGGTTGAAGCCGCCGACGATGGCGGCGATGAAGGCCACCAGGCCCAGCGTCTCGCCATTCGAGAACTTGGCCAGGTAGATCGGCGAGATCAGCACCGAGGCGATGGTGGCCAGCGCCGCGTTGATCAGGAAGGTATACATCACCATCCGCTTCACATCGACGCCGAGGATCTCGGCCACGGCGGGGTTCTGGGCGCTGGCCTGCATGCAGCGCCCGGTGCGGGTGCGGTTCAAGAACAGCTGCAACCCGCCGATGGCCAGCATCGAGACGATCAGGTTGCCGATATCCTGCGCCGAGACGCTGGCGCCGGCGAAGTGATAGACCTTCTGCGGAAAGATCGCCGGGAAGGGCTGGGCGGTGGCGCCATAGAATTCCTTGACGCTTTCCTTCATCAGCAGGCCAAGCGCGATGGTGGCGATGACCAGCGGCAGGGTGCCATGCGGCAGCATCGGTTCGACCACCAGCTTCTTGAAGGCGACGCCCAGGATGAGAAGCGACAGCAGCAGCGAAAAGCCGATGGCGGGCCACATCGGCAGGCCCAGCCCCATGCCGACCAGCACGAAGAAGGCCGGCAGCATGACGAATTCGCCCTGCGCGAAGTTGATGGTCTGCGATGCCTGCCACAGCAGGGTGAAACCCACCGCGACAAGGGCGTAGATGGAACCGGCGGCAAGGCCGGAGATCAGGATCTGGATTAACTCGGCCATGAGAGCCTCACGTCAGGTTGACGGATACGGGGGCAGGCCGGCGGAATGCCGGTGCCAGCCTGCCTCGCGCGCTGTGCGGGCCGATCAGTTCGGCGGCAGGATGGCCTTGACCACCTGCTTGCCGTCCTGGACCTCGACGAAGAAGCTTTCGCGCGACATTTCGCCGGTCTCGTCCCAGCTGACGTCCATCAGCACGCCGGGGCATTCGGCCACAGTCAGCGTCAGGCCGTGCATCTTGTCGGCGATGGCCTGGCTGTCCGCCTCGCCCACCATCTCGGCCACGCATTTGAGGGTATAGGCGGCCGTGTAGCCCTTGATGGCGTTGTGGTCGGGCGTGTAGTTGAACTTGGCCTTGAACTTCTCGACCATCTCGGTCATCGCCGGGATATTGGCGTCGGGGGTCAGGCCGACATGGCCCATGGCGCCGTTGGCGGCGTCGCCGGCCAGCTCGATGACCTTGTGGCCGATCAGCGTCGTCTCGCCCACCAGCGGCAGGGTCACGCCCTGTTTGCGGGCCTCGCGCAGGAAGCGGGCGCTTTCCTCCTCGGTCAGGTAGACGAAGGCGGCGTCGGCCTGGATGCCCTTCAGCTTGACCACATCGGCCGAGAAATCGGTCTGCGCCTGTTCGGTGGGCAGGTCGGCGACGATCTCGAAGCCATGGGCCTCGGCCTCCTTGAGGAAGGATTCGTGCCCGCCCTTGCCGAATTCGGTGTTGGCCCAGACCACGGCGACCTTCTTCACCCCCATTTCCTCGGCCATGTATTTGGCCATCTTGGGCACGCCCTTCTGCGAGCCGAAGGCGGTGCGGAAGATGTAGGGGTTGCCCATCCCGGTGATCGAGGGCGCCTCGGAGCCGGTGAATTGCGGGATGCCGGCCTGTTTCGCCACCAGCATGTTCACCACCGTCGAGGACGAGAACACCGTGCCGGTGATCGCCACCACCCCGTCGTCGATGGCCTTCTGCACCATGGCACGGCTGACCTGCGGGTCGGTCTGGCTGTCATATTCGGTGATGGCGACCGGTTCGCCCAGCACGCCCCCGGCCGCGTTGATCTCCTCGAAGCCCATCCGCACGCCGTCGCGGAAATTGGTGCCGGCGGCGGCGCCGGGGCCCGAGAGCTCGACGATCGAGCCGATCTTCAGCTCGGCCAGCGCCGGCACGGCGGCCAGCGCCAGCGCGGCGGCGGCGGTCAGTGTCCTGATCATTGCGTTTCCTTCCTCCCTGGTTCGGATCCTGTTTTGCATGGGATCTCCTCTTCCTCTCCATAATCTGCCATGTCGCGTTCCACGCGAACATTGCAAAACGCGCAAAGATACATAATCGGGCGGTTATGCAGCGCCCCTGTGCCGTTCAGTCCAGCGCGATCTGCCTGACCCCCATCAGCAGTTCGGCCAGCAGCACCGCCTGTGCCTCGAACATGCCCGAGCCCGGCATCGTGCCGCAGCCTCTGGCGCGCGCGGCGGCGATCAGCGGCGGGATGGCCGGGCGGGTGACCACGTCGGCGACGAATTGCGCGGCGGTCAGCAGCCCGGCCTCGACCGGCAGCGGGTCGCCTTCGCGCATGCCCAGCGGCGTCGCATTCGCCACCAGCGCAAAGCCGCGCGGATCGGTGCCGCCGATGCGGATCCGGCCGGGAAAGGCAGCATCCAGCCGCGCGATCAGCGCGTCGCGCCGCGCCGCGTCGATGTCGTGCAGCGCCAGTTCCGAGGCGCCGCGCGCCAGGATCTCGTAGGCGATGGCCGAGCCGGCGCCGCCGGTCCCGACCAGCAGCGCCGGCTTGCCGGCGACGTCGAAGCCCTGCGCGGCGATGCCGTCCATGTAGCCCTGCCCGTCGGTCGCGTCGCCGATCCAGCCCTCGTCCCGGCGCAGCATGATGTTCACCGCGCCCGCGGCCCGCGCCCGCGCGGTGACGCGGCTGCAGAAGGCCAGGCAGGGCGCCTTGTGCGGCACCGTCACCACGATGCCCGGACAGTTCTGGACCGCCGCGGCCTGCGCCAGCCAGCCGGGCACGTCCTCGGGCAGGACGTGGAGCGGCACCACCATGCCGTTATGGCCGCGATCCGCCATGATCTGGCTGAGCGATGCCGGCGATTTCACCTGCCCGATCGGATGGCCGATGATCGGGAAGAATGCCGTCTCTCCGTCGATGCGCAGCGGTTGGGCCATGCTGGTTCCTCTTTCCCTCTTGCGGACAGCGCCCCCGGCCTGGCCGCGCCTTGAAACAATCACGCGCCCCGCCGTCAGGAAATGGACGATAGGGGCGGAACATTGGATTTTCGCGCCTCTGCGCCGCGGGGGGCGATTCCGGCGCCTCTTCCGGTTCGAAGCGGAAGATCGCAGAAAGTGGAATATCATTCAATATTAAAATTGACTTCCGATACTCCTTCTGGCTTGATGCCCGGGAAGGTCGGAAGGAGGGATGTCCATGGATCGGATCGCGGTCGCCGTCATTGGTGCGGGAGTCATCGGGCGCACGCATATCGACACGCTGGCGCGCCTGTCGGGGCTGCGGCTGTCGGCGCTGGTCGATCCCGCCCCCTCGGGCCGGGCGCTGGCCGAATCGCTGGGCGTGCCCTGCCTGCCGGACGTGGCGGCGCTGATCGATTCGGGTCTGGCGCAGGCCGCCATCGTGGCGACGCCGAACGAAACGCATCTGCCGGTCTCGGCCGCGTTGCTGCGCGCCGGCATCCCGGTGCTGCTGGAAAAGCCGGTGGCCGAAAGCCTCGATTCGGCGCGGCAGCTGATCGCGGTGGCTGATGAGACCGGCGTGCCGCTGCTGGTCGGCCATCACCGCCGGCACAATCCGATCATCCGCGCCGCGCATGAGGCTATCCGCGGCGGCCTGCTGGGCGATCTGGTCATGGCGACCGTGACCTGTTCGCTGGCCAAGCCCGACGATTATTTCCAGGCGCCCTGGCGGCGCAGCAAGGGTGCGGGCGGGCCGCTGCTGATCAACCTGGTGCACGAGATCGACCTGCTGCGGCATTTCTTCGGCGAGATCGCCGAGGTGCAGGCCATCGCCAGCCATGCCCGCCGCGGCTTCCCGGTCGAGGACACGGCGGCGGTCTGCCTGCGCTTTGCGGGGGGCGGGCTGGCGACGCTGTGCATCTCGGACGCGGCGGTCGGGCCCTGGGCCTGGGACCTGACGGCAGGAGAGAACATGGCGCGGTTTCCGGCGCATCGCGTCCCGGCGCATCATTATGCCGGCAGCCGGGCGGGGTTGTCGCTGCCCGACCTGCTGCTGTGGCAGCCGCCCGGCGCGCCGGACTGGACGCAAGAGCTGCAACCCCGTCTGCTGCCCGTCTGCCACGGCGATCCCTATGAGGCGCAGCTGGCGCATTTCGCCGATCTGGTGCGTCATGGCGGGACGCCGCGCGTCTCGGCCCGCGACGCCACCGCCAACCTGATCGTGCTCGACGCCATCCGCGCAGCGGCCGAGACGGGGCAACGCGTCGCGGTTGACCTTTCGGCGCTGAACCACGAACCTGAAACCGCCTTCAACAGCGGAAGCGGATCATGAGCAGCGTTCTGGAAAAAGCCCTCGCCATCGTCGAACTTCTGGTCGATCACCCGATGGGCCTGCCGGTCACCACCATCGCGGCGGTGACCGAACAGCCGGCCAGCGGCGTGCATCGCACCCTGCAGGAACTGGCGCGGCTGGGCTATGTCCGGCAGTTGCAGGCGGGCGGCGACTACGGGCTGACCATCAAGCTGCCGGCCCTGGGCCTGGGCTTCATGGGCCGCGCCGGCATCACCGATGTCGCCCAGCCGGTGCTGGACCAGCTGGCCGCCGACAGCGGCGAGCTGATCCGGCTGTCGGTGATCGACGGCGAGCGGCTGATCTGGGTGGCGGTGGCGCAGGGCGCGACGCGCGGCTTGCGCTATGACCCGGGGCAGGAGCAGGGCGTGGTCGTGCACCTTGCCAGCTCGGCCGGCGGCAAGGCCTGGCTGGCCAGCATGAGCGACGACGAGGCGCTGGCGCGCGTCGGCGCGCAGGGCCTGCTGCGCCAGGCCGAGGGCATGGGGCCGAACGCGCCGACCAGCATCTCCCTGCTGCTGCAGCAGCTGGCCGAGGCGCGGGCGCGCGGCTATGCCACGGCGGTGGACAGCTATATCGCCGGCATGGCGGCCATGGCGGTGCCGGTGCGCTATCACGGCGACGGGCCGGTGCTGGGCTGCCTGTCCATCGCCGGTCCGGCGGTGCGCATGACGCCCGAGCGGATGGCGGAACTGGCGCCGCGCCTTCAGGCCGCGGCCGGGGAACTGGGCGCCGCCGCCGCGGGAACCAAGTATTTTCAGGCAAATGTCAGGGCAATCGACGCCGATGCCGAGGACGGGCGGAAAAGCGCATAGGCTTTTTCCCGGCTCGCGCCCCTGACGGGCAGGAGTGAATGGACGTTTCATCCGAACGCAGGCTGGCCTGCGATGTGCTGGTCATTGGCTCGGGGGCCTCGGGGCTGGCGGCGGCGGTCACGGCGGCGCATTTCGGCCTGCGCGTGGTGCTGGCCGAGAAGGCGCCGGTCTTTGGCGGCACCTCGGCTTGGTCGGGGGGCTGGCTGTGGATCCCGCGCAATCCCTTGGCCCGGGCCGCCGGCATCGACGAGCCGCCGGAAGCGCCCCGCGAATACCTGCGCAGCGAACTCGGCAACCGCGCCAGCGACCCGCGGCTGGAGGCGTTTCTGGAGAACGGCCCCGAGATGGTGGCCTTCTTCCAGGACCATACGGCAATGCGCTGGGTGGACGGCAATGCGGTCCCGGATTTCCACGAGACTCCGGGCGCCGCGAAAGGCGGGCGTTCGGTCACGGCCATGCCCTATGACGGGCGCGAGCTGGGCGGCTGGATCGGCAAGCTGCGCCCGCCGCTGGACGTGGCGAGCCTTTGGGGCATGGGCATCGCCAGCGGCGCCGACATGCGGCATTTCTTCCGCGCCAGCCGCAGCCCGCGCTCGGCGCTATATGCGGCGGGGCGGATCGCGCGGCATCTGCGCGACCTGGCGCTGCACCGGCGCGGCATGCAGCTGGTCAACGGCAATGCGCTGGTGGCGCGGCTGCTGCGTTCGGCGCGGGACAAGGGCGTGGTGCTGCTCGACAGCGCGCCGGTCTTGGCGCTGCAGCGGCAGGGCGGCCGCGTCGCGGGTGCGCGGCTTTCGACGCCGCAGGGCGAATTGCTGGTCGAGGCGGCGCGCGGCGTGGTGCTGGCGACCGGCGGCTTCCCGCATGATCCGGCGCGGCTGGAGGCGTTGGCCCCGCGGGCAGGCGGCGGGGCGGGGCATTTCTCGGCCGCGCCGCGCGCCAATACCGGCGACGGGCTGCGGCTGGCCGAGGGGGTGGGGGCTGCCGTCGATGGCGAGCTGGCCTCGAACGTCGCGCTGGCGCCGGTGTCGCTGGTGCCGCGCCGGGACGGCCCGCCCGCGCATTTCCCGCATCTGGTCGAGCGCGCCAAGCCCGGCATCATCGCCGTGACGCCGCAGGGCCGGCGCTTCGTCAGCGAGGCCGACAGCTATCACGATTTCATGCGGGCGCTGATCGCCGCCACGCCGCCGGGCGAGCCGCCGCATTGCTGGCTGATCGCCGATCACAAGGCGCAGCGCCGCTGGGGGCTGGGCTGGTCCAAGCCCTTCCCCTTCCCGCTGGGGCCGGCGCTGCGCAGCGGCTATCTGAAGCGCGGCCGCACGCTGGAGGAACTGGCCCGCGCCTGCGCCATCCCCGGCGTGGCGCTGGCCGAGACCGTGGCCCGCTTCAATGCCCATGCCCAACGCGGCGAGGATCCCGACTTCCAGCGCGGCGAAAGCCTCTACAACCGCGTGCAGGGCGATGCGGAACAGGGGCCGAACCCCTCGCTGGGGCCGCTGCTGCGGGGGCCGTTCTACGCCGTCAGGATCGTGCCCGGCTCGCTCGGCACCTTTGCCGGGGTCAGTACCGATGCGGCGGCGCGGGTGCTGGACCGGGACGGCCAGCCGATCCCCGGCCTTTACGCCGTGGGCAACGACATGGCCTCGGTCATGGGCGGGCATTACCCGTCGGGCGGCATCACGCTGGGGCCCGGCATGACATTCGGCTATATCGCCGGCCGCGTTCTGGCCGGCCTGCCCGTGACCGGGCTTTCACAGGAGGAAACGTCATGAGCTATTACGAACTCGCCACCCTCGACACGGTGATCTTCGGCGCCGGCAAGGCCGCGCCGGGCATCGAGGCCTGGGCGGCGCAAGGGCAGGGCCGGCTGTGCGGCGCCTGGGGCACCGATATCGGCACGCTAAACCGGGTCTTTGTGCTGCGTGCCTTCGACAGCCTCGCGCAGCTTCATGAGGAGCGCGAGCGCGCCCTGCGTTCGGACAACCCCTTCGGCTGCGCCGAGCAGCTGGTGCGGCTGTCGATGGAGAGCTATCGGGCGCTCGACTTCCTGCCGCCGGTCCAGCCCGGCAGCTTCGGCCCGGTCTACGAGTTCCGGACCTACAGGACCAGGGTGAACGGCATCCTGCCCACCATGGAGAAATGGCGCGCGGCGGTGCCGGAGCGCGAGGTCTATTCGAAGCTGACCGTCGCCATGTACGGGCTGGACGGCGAACCGCGCCTGACCCAGATCTGGCCCTATGAAAGCCTGGCTGCGCGCAGCGAGGCGCGGGCGAAATCGGTCGCGGACGGCAAATGGCCGCCCAAGGGCGGGCCGGACTGGCTGTCGCCCGACATGACCAGCCAGATCGCGCTGCCGCTCGGCTTCTCCCCGCTCAAGTGAGGCTGTGATGACGCATCCGCTTTCGCTGGCCTTTCTGACCACTTTCGAGGTCGGCCCCGCCGAGGCCGTCCGCATCGCCGCCGCCACCGGCTACCAGATGGTCGGGTTGCGCATCCTGCCCGCCGCGCCGGGGGCCGAGCCGGACTATCCGCTGCTGACCGACGACCGGCTGCTGGCCGAGGTGCGCGCGGCGCTGGCCGATACCGGCATCCGGGTCGGCGATGTCGAGATCGTGCGCCTGAAGCCGGAAAACGACTGGGATCTTTTCGCCCGGTTCTGCGCCCGCTGCGAGGCGCTGGAGGCGCGCCACGTGCTTGTCGCCGGCGATGACGCGGACCTTGGCCGGCTGACCGACAGCTTCGCGCGCTTCTGCGCGCTGGCCGCGCCGCACGGGCTGACGGCGGACCTGGAATTCATGCCCTGGACCGCCGTGCCCGACCTGACCGCCGCGTGGCGGATCGTCGAGGCGGCCGGCCGGCCGAACGGCGGCGTGCTGGTCGATGCGCTGCATTACGACCGCTCGGCCACCACCCCGGCGCAGATCGCGGCGCTGCCGCGCCATCGGGTGAACTATGTCCAGCTCTGCGACGGCGCCGTGCCCTATGACCCCAGCGACGAGGGCCTGATCCGGGTGGCGCGGGGCGAGCGGCTGTTTCCGGGGCAGGGCGGCATCGACCTGATCGGCTTGGCGCGGGCGATCCCGGAGGGCGTCACCGTCAGCGTCGAGGTGCCGCATCGCGCCCTGGCCGGCAAGGTCGATGCGCTTGGCCGCGCCGCCATGGCCCATGCCGCGACCATGGCGATCCTGCGCGCGGCGGGCCGGGCCTGAACCGCATCGGCGCAGCGAATTTCCGCAAGAAATCCGCCGCGTTCCCGGCTAGGATCGGCGCATGAAGGAACTGACTCTCCGCCAGGTCGAGGTGATCCGCGCCGTGATGATGGCCGGCACCATCCAGGGCGCGGCCAAGCTGTTGAACGTCTCGGCCCCCGGCATTTCCCGGCTGGTCAAGCATACCGAGGAATCGCTGGGCATCCGGCTGTTCGAGCGCAAGGCGGGGCTGTTCGTGCCCTCGACCGAGGCGGCGGCGATCTTCGAGATGGTGCATCAGGTCCATCGCCAGATGGAGAACCTGAACACCGCCGTCGCATCATTGCGCAAGGGCGAGGACGTGCGGCTGTCCTTCGCCTCGGCGCCCTCGATCGCGCAATTCATCGCGGCGCGGGCGATCCGCGGCATCCGCACGCGCTTTCCCGACCTGTTCATCGACCTGAACATCCTGAAGATCGAGGAGACCTCGGACTACCTGCTGCTGGAACGCGGCGAATTCGTGCTGATGAGCTCGGCCATCGACAATTCGGCGCTGTCGAGCGCGCCGCTGGCGCATGGCCGGCTGGTCGCCATCGTCCCCGAGGGGCATCCGCTGGCGGAAAAGCCGGTGATCTCGGTGCATGATCTGGCGCGCGAGCCCTTTGTCGGCGTCGATCCCGCCGATCCCTATGGCGAGATCCTGGCCCAGCCGTTCCGCGACGCGGGGATCGAGCCGCGCTATTCCATGCGCGGCCGCTTCGCGCAGACCGTGGTCAGCCTGGTGCGCCACCGGCTGGGGGTGGCGATCATCGACGAATTCTCGGTGGCCGAGGTCTATATGCCCGGGGTGGTGCGCCGCCCGCTGGCCGAAAGCGCCGGCATCACCGCCTGGGTGGTGACGAAAAAGGACCGGCAGCTGTCGAGCTTTGCCGAATATGCCATCGGCCGGTTCCGCCGCGAGCTGGCGGTTGCCGTGGCGCGGGAAAGCTGGGACGCGCCCGTGCCCTGAAGGCGCGGCGGGGCGGGCAGGGCGGCCGGGTCGGGTCATCCGTCCGGCGGCCGGTGAACGGCCCCGCTTGCGCCATCCCGTAGCCGGATGAGCCTTGACCGGGCGGCCGGAATGGGCGCGCTCGTCATCGAGCCGCGCCGATAGCCCGGATCTCGATCCGCTGCCTTGGGCAGGTTGGCTGCGGGCGTCGATGCGCCCCTCGGATTGGGCGATCCGGGGGGATCAGCCGTGAAGGAGGCGATTGGCGGCCTCGCGAAGCACGCTCGCCACCTCGGGATGAGAATCGGCGGCCTTGTCCTGATAGGACCGGGCCGTCTCGTGCTCGCGTCCGGGCCGCAGCAGCGGCGAACTCAGAAGCAAGTCCATCAAGAATGCCCGGAGCGCCTCGCCGCGCTTGTCATCGCCTTTCATCGTCGGATTCCTCTTCCTGTCTGCTTTGCCCGATCCTGCCGCGTGGGCGCGGCGATGTGCAGGCACCGCGACGATGAGACAATTTCAAGGGATCGGAGGAAATCAGGCCGGTCGCGGAATGGCGTGTCATGCCGAAGCCCCGCCCGCACCGGCCGCAGGCTGAAAGCGCGGGCCGGCCGGCTTCCGGCGCTTGCGGGTCCAGGGCGGGGCGGCGGGCCGGGCCATGGCTCCCGGCGCCGAAAGCGCCCGGCCGCTGCCTTCCGCCGCTCAGGTCAGGGCTTCGCAGGCCCGGGCGATGGCGGCGCAGGCCTCTTCGATGACCTCCATCGAGGTCGCGGTCGAGATGCGGAAATAGGGTTCGAGCCCGTATGCGCCGCCATGGACCGAGGCGACGCCTGCCGCTTCCAGAAGATACAGGCTGAAATCCAGGTCGTTCCTGATCGTCCTGCCGTCCGGCGTCTTCTTGCCGATCAGCCCCGCGCAGCTGGGATAGAGGTAGAAGGCGCCGTCCGGCAGGCGGCAGGAAAGGCCGGGGATGGCATTGATCAGCGCGTGGGCGCGGTCGCGCCGCTGGCGATAGACCGCCACGGCCTCGTCGACCGAATGCTGGTCCGAGGTCAGCGCCGCGGCGGCGGCTGCCTGGCTGATCGAGGAGGGGCAGGACGACATCTGCGACTGCAGCTTGTTGATCGCATCGATCAGCGCCAGCGGCCCGACGCCGTAGCCGATCCGCCAGCCGGTCATGGCGTAGGACTTGGAGACGCCGTTGACGACCAGGGCCTGCGGCTTCAGTTCGGGCAGGACCGTCAGGATGCTGCAGGGTTCGAAATCGGCGAACCAGATCCGGTCGTAGATCTCGTCGCAGAGCACCATCACATGCGGATGGCGCAGCAGCACCTGCCCCAGCGCCCGCAACTCGTCGGCGCTGTAGGCGGCGCCGGTGGGGTTCGAGGGCGAGTTCAGGATCACCCAGCGGGTGTTGGCGGTGATCGCGGCCTCCAGCGCGTCGGGGGTCAGCTTGAAGCCGACCTCCTCGCCGCAGGGAACGACGACCGGGGTGCCGCCATTGGCGATGACCATGTCGGGATAGGACACCCAATAGGGCGCCGGGACGATGACCTCGTCCCCGGGCTCGACGGTGGCCATCAGCGCCACGAACAGCACCTGCTTGGCGCCGCCGCCGACGCAGATCTCGTTCAGTTCGCAATCGATGTTCAGCCGCGTCGCGAAGTCGTGCTGGATGGCCTTGCGCAGCGCGACCGTGCCGTTGACCGAGGTGTATTTCGTCTCGCCCCCTTCCATCGCCCGGATGGCGGCGGCCTTGATGTGGTCGGGTGTGTCGAAATCGGGCTCGCCCACGGTGAGGTTGAGGATCCTGCGTCCCTCGGCCTGCAGGTCGCGGACCTTCTGCGCGGCGGCGGTGCTGGGCGAGACGCGGATGCTGGTGACGCGCGAGGCCAGTTTGATGTTGCTCAAGGCAATCTCCATCGGTGCGGATTGTTCGGATGCCGGCGGGGCGGCGCGTTACTTGTTGCCGGTCAGGATCACGTCGTCGCCCACGCGCTTTGCGGTGCGCAGGCCGCCGGGGACCTGCAGCGTCGGCAGCAGCTCGATCAGGTTGATGTTGACGTATTGCGGCGTCCCGACCGCATATTCCACGGCATCGGCGATGTCCGAGACCTGCGGCATCTCGAAGCCTTCGTAATATTTGCGTTTCGCCTCGGCGGGGTCGATCTTCTCGACCTTGGCGAAGATGTCGGTCTCGACCCGGCCGGGGCTGATCTCGGTCACCCGGACGCGGCGGCCGAAGGCATCGACCCGCAACTGGCGCGAGACGGTATGCATCGCCGCCTTGGTGGCGTGATAGGCGATATGGCCGCCGAACTCGTAATGCCCGGCCATCGAGGTGATGTTGACGATATGGCCGCGGTCGCGTTCCATCATGCCGGGCAGCAGCAGCCGGGCCAGATGCAGGGCGGCGCGCAGGTTGACGTCGATCTGCTCGTCGATGTCGAAGGCGCTGGAGGTAAGGATGCTGCCCGGCCGCGACACGCCGGCATTGTTCACCAGCACGTCGACTTCCAGATCCTTGACCAGCGCGGTCACGGCCTCGGTGTCGGAAACGTCCACCGCATGCGGGATGACGCCGCATCGATCCGCCAGTTCCTGCAGCTTTTCGGCGTTGCGGGCCAAGGCGTGGACGGTCAGCCCCTTGGCGCGCAGCCGCTCGGCGATCGCCCAGCCCATTCCGCCCGAGGCGCCCGTCACCAATGCCGTCTTGTAATCCGAAAATGCCATGGTTCTGTCTTTCTTCTTAATGAATGCCCGGGGGTCAGATGTGGCGGGTCAGCGGGGCGATGGTCGCGCCGCCCGCCGTGATGCCTTCGCGCAGCCGCCGCGCCAGTTCGACCGCGCCTGCCGTGTCGGAATGGACCAGGATGGACTGCACCGGCATCGGGATGACCTGGCCGTCCACCGTGTCGACCTGCCGGTCGCGGATGACCCGCATGACGCGGGCCACGACCTGCTCGGCATCGTGGATGACCGCCCCCGGCTGGCTGCGGGGGGCAAGCTGGCCGCTGGCCAGATAGCCGCGGTCGGCCAGGAACAGGCGGACCACATTGCCGCCCATCTCCAGCGCGGCCTTTTCCAGGGCGCTGCCCGGCAGGACCAGGAAGGCGATCTCGGGGTCGAAGGCCATGGTCGCGCGCGCCACCGCCGCCGCGATGGCGGGATCGGAGCTGGCGAGATTGCCAAGCGCGCCATGCGGATTCATGTGGGTGATGCGATGCCCGGCGCGCCCCGCCAGCCCGGCCAGCGCGCCCAGCTGATAAAGCACATGGCATTCCAGTTCCGGCAGGTCCATGTCCATCCGGCGGCGTCCGAAACCCATGCGGTCGGGAAAGCTGACATGCGCGCCCAGATCGACGCCATGCTCTTTGGCCAGCCGGATGGTGCGGTCCATGATGACCGGATCGCCGGCATGGTAGCCGCAGGCCACGTTGGCCGAGCTGATCTGCGCCATCAGCGCCTCGTCATCGGCGATGCGATAGGGGCCGAAGCCCTCTCCCATGTCCGAGTTGATGTCGATGATCATGGCTTGGTCTCCAATGTCAGGACGGTGTCGCCGTGGCCGAACAGGGTGCCGGGTTCCGGGATCTGCGACGCGATGGTGCCATCCGCCGGGGCGGTGAGGGCGGCGCGGACGGCGCCTCGCGCGACATAGCCCAGAAGCTCGCCGGTGCGGACCGCGTCGCCGGGCGCAAGGGCGGGCAGGCCGTCGTCGCTGCCGCGCGGCAGGAAGCGGCCGATGTCGGGGCTGCGCGCGGCGGCGGTCGCCGTCGCCGGCTGCGTCCGGGCCGCGGCGGCCGGTGCGGGTCCGGCCGGCAGGACCAGGCGCAGGAACATGTCCCCGCCCTCGATCTCCAGCGTGCCGACGCCATGCGCGCGCATCGCGTCCAGAAGCCGGGTAAGGTCTTGCTTGTCGAACATCACTGCCATCCCCCCTGCCGGACGCGGAACGCTTCCAGCTCGGCGCGGAGTCCGGCCAGGCTTTCCTGCTGCGCCCTTGCGGCCTCGGCCGCCTCGGCCAGTGTCACCCGGCGAAAGCGCAGGCGGTCGCCCGGCCGCGCCTGCGCGATGCGCCACAGGTCAGGCTCGATGACCGCCGCGATCTTGGGATAGCCGCCCATGGTCGCGGAATCGGCCAGCTGGATGATCGGCTGCCCGCCGCCCGGCACCTGCACGATCCCCGGCGCGATCCCGTGCGAGCGCAATTCGCCCGACGCGGCATAGGCCAGCGGCTCGCCCTCCAGCCGATAGCCCTGGCGGTTGCTTTGCTGGCTGACCGCATAGGGCGTGGTCCAGAACGCCTCGCGCGAGGCCGGGGCGAAATCCCCGTGCTCGGCCGAGGGCAGGGCGCGCAATTCGATCTCTGCGACCCCCGGGGCACGCAGCGCGGGCATGGTCAGGCTGAACCCCGCAAGCGGCAGCGGCGCGGCATCCGCCGCGGCGCGCAGCAGGTCGCCGGTGGCAAGGACGCGGCCTTCCAGCCCGCCGAAGCCTTCGCGCAGCTGCGTGCTGCGCGAGCCCAGCACCGCCGGCACGTCGATCCCGCCGGGCAGGGCCAGATAGGTGCGGGCGCCCGATGTCATCGGGCCAAGCTCCAGCACCTCGCCCTCGTCCGCCATGCCCGCCCAGACCCGGGGCAGGGGGCGGCCGGCCAGCGTCGCGCCGCAGGCCGCGCCCGCCAGCGCAAAGGCGCCGGCCTGCCGGAACCGGAACCGTGCCGGCGTCAGCGGGATTTCCAGCGTCGCGGCATCCTCGTCATTGCCCAGCAGCATGTTGGCGATGCCATGCGACAGGGCGTCCATGACCCCGGCGCGGCCAAGGCCCTGCGACCAATAGCCGTCGCGTCCCAGGTCCTGCACCGTCGCGCCCGGCGGAATGAAAAGAACCTCGATCATGCCTTGACCTCGACGGGGTTGAAGCGGATCCGGTCGCCGGGCCGCAGCAGCGCGGCGGGGCTGCGGCCGGGGTCGAAGAAGGACAGGCCGGTGCTGCCGATGGTGTTCCAGCCGCTGGGGCCCGCCGAGGCCGAGACCCCGGTCTGCAGCCCCGCCAGCGACAGCGACCCGCCCGGCAGCCGGGGCAGCGGCACCTTGCGGCGCGGCGTTTCCAGCCGGGGATCCAGGCCGCCCAGATAGCAATAGCCGGCATGGCTGCCGACCGCATAGACCGTGTATTCCGGTGCGGCATGCAGGCGCACCACCTTGTCCACCGGCAGGCCGGTCATCTCGGCCACCTCGGCCAGATGCGGGCCGTCATAGGCCATGTCGATGGCCAGAAGCCGGCCCTCGACCTGCTTGCGGATGCCGCTTTCCCACAGCGCGGTCAGGTCCTTCTCGATCCGGTCGAGTTCGGTCGGGACATGGTCCAGAAGCAGGGTGACATTGGTCATGCCGGGCACGGCTTCGCGCACGCCCTTCCAGGTGGCGGCCTCGTCGGCGACGGCCCAGATACGCTGCTGGTTGGCAAGGTCGAAGGGGCAGGAGGGCTGGAACAGCACCGCCCGGCTGCCGATCATGGAAAGCTTCGCGTCAGGCATGGCGGGATTTCCGGGTTTCGAGCCAGTGTTCGAGATGGTGGATGCTGACCCCCCCGGCCGAGAAGCCGGGCTCTGCCAGCATCTGCCGGTGCAGCGGGATATTGGTCGAGACGCCTTCCACCCGCGCCTCGGCCAGCGCGGTGCGGGCGCGGGCCAGCGCCTCGTCGCGGTCGGCGCCATGGGCGATGATCTTGCCGATCATCGAATCGTAGCTCGCCGGGATCTCCGAACCGGCGCCCACATGGGTATCCACGCGGATGCCCGGCCCGCCGGGCATATGCATCGCCGTGATCCGGCCGGGGCTGGGGGCGAAGCTGTCCGGGTCCTCGGCATTGATCCGGCATTCGATGGCATGGCCGTGGGCGCGCACCTGGTCCTGGGTGATCGGCAGCGGCTTGCCGCGCGCCACGTCGATCTGCATGGCCAGGATGTCCAGCCCGGTGACCATTTCCGTCACCGGGTGCTCGACCTGGATGCGGGTGTTCATCTCGATGAAATAGAACTGCCCGTCCTCGTAGAGGAATTCGAAGGTGCCGGCGCCGACATAGCCGATCCGGCGGCAGGAGGCGGCGCAGCGTTCGCCGATTTCCGCGATCAGTGCCCGGTCGATGCCCGGCGCCGGGGCCTCTTCGATCAGCTTCTGGTGGCGGCGCTGCATCGAGCAGTCGCGGTCGCCCAGCCACAGCGCATGTCCATGTGCATCGGCAAGCACCTGGATTTCCACATGGCGCGGCCTTTCGAGGAATTTCTCGATATAGATGTCGGCATTGCCGAAGAAGCGGCCGGCCTCTTGCCGGGTGACCATGAAGGCATCGGCCAGCTCGGATTCGGTCCGCACGACGCGCATGCCGCGCCCGCCGCCGCCGCCGGCCGCCTTCAGGATGACGGGATAGCCGATCCCGGCGGCGATCGGGCGGATGGCGTCGGGATCGTCTGGCAGCACGCTGTCCGGGCCGGGCACGCAGGGCACGCCGGCGGCGATCATGGCGCGCTTGGCCTCGACCTTGTCGCCCATCATCCGCATGACCGGGGCGCCGGGTCCGACCAGCCGCCGGCCCGCGGCCTCGACGGCCTCGGCGAATTCCGGGCGCTCGGAGAGGAAGCCATAGCCGGGATGGATCAGGCCCGCGCCGCTGGCCTCGGCGGCTGCCAGAAGCGCGGGGATGTTCAGATAGCTCTTGGCGGCCGGTGCGGGCCCGATGCAGATCGCCTGATCGGCCAGGTGCAGCCAGGCGGCGTCGCGATCCGCCTCGGAATGCGCGCAGACGACGCGCAGGCCAAGCCGGCGGCAGGCGCGGATGATGCGCAGGGCGATCTCGCCCCGGTTGGCCACCAGCAGGCAGTCCATGTCGATCGCGGCCATCAGCGGATCCTCATCAGCGGCGCGCCCGCCTCGACCGTCACGCCGTCTCCGACCATGATGGCCTCGACGGTGCCTGCTTGGGGCGCGGGGATGGCGGTCATCATCTTCATCGCCTCGATGACGCAGATCGTCTGGCCGGCCTCGACGCGGGCGCCGACCTCGACAAAGGCCGTCCCGCCGGATTCGGGGCGCAGGTGGCACAGGCCCGCCAGCGGGGCGGTGACGGCATCTGCCTCGGGCGCCGCCGGGGCGGCCTGCGCCGCCTCGATGGCGGGTTGCGCGGGCAGAGGGGCGTCGCCCGCGCCGCGGCGGATGGTGATCCGGTGCCCCTCGGCCGAAAAGGCGAACTCGGCCAGATGGGTTTCGGCGGCCCATTCCATCCCCGAGATGATGGAGTCGATGGTGATCGGCATGCGAAGGGCGTCGTCCCTGTGCGAAGTTGCGTTCTCTTGCGATTGGTAGCACCGCCGCTTCGCAATGATGTCAGAGCGGTTTCGCATGACCCGGGCAGGGGCATCGCGAAACCCGATCACATCAGATGCAGACGCTCTTATGCCTGGGACTGCGTCCTTCCTATGCTGCCGGCCGATCACCGCCGGCCCCGGCCGCGGCATTCCAGCAAGGAGAAGCACGACGTGCCCCATATCATCACCAGGATCGAACGTGCCGCGCCGGCGGATGTGGCCGCCCTGTCGAAATTCGGCAGCGCCACGATTCACGAGGCGCAGGGCCGGCTTGGCGCGCTGAGCTCGCGCCTGAAGCCCGTGGACCGCGCCATGTCGGTCTGCGGCCCCGCCTTCACCGTGCAAAGCGCGCCGCGCGACAACATCATGCTGCAGCTGGCGATCCATTACGCCCAGCCCGGCGATGTCGTCATCGTCTCGGCCGGGGAATACGAGGAGGCGGGCTGCTTCGGCGACGTTCTGGCCAATGCCTGCCTGGCCAAGGGCATCGCCGGCGTGGTCACCGATACCGGGGTGCGCGACACGCAGGAGCTGATCCGGCTGGGCCTGCCGGTGTTCTCGCTGAGCGTCTGCATCAAGGGCACGGTCAAGGAAACCCTGGGCCAGATCAACGGCGACATCGTCATCGGCGGGCAGGTGGTGCGGCCGGGCGACGTGATCCGCGGCGATGCCGACGGTCTGGTCGTCGTGCGCCGCGAGGATGCCGCCGAGGTGGCGCGCAAATCCGCCGCGCGCGAAGCCGACGAGGCCGGCTATATCGAGGCCTACAAATCGGGCCGGACGGTGATCGACGTCTGCAATCTTGAGGCGGTGCTGAAGGCCAAGGGCCCGACCACCGATCTTTGACGAGGCCGTCCCGCGTCCCCGGGACGCGGGGGCCGTCAGGCCGATGATTCCCGCACGATCAGGTCGGTCTGGATTTCGATCCGGGCCGGCGCCGCGTCGGAATCCTGCCGCAGCAGGGCGACGATCAGATCCGCGGCCTTGCTGCCGATGCTGCCGGCATGGACATCGATCGTGGTCAGGCGGGGCACGCTGATCCTGCCGATCTCGTAATTGCCGAAGCCGGCCACCGCCAGGTCGCCGGGGATGCCGATGCCCCGCCTCTGGCATTCCGAGATCACCCCGAAAGCCACCAGATCCGAGACGCAGACGACTGCCCGGGTCCCTGGCTGGCTGTCCAGCAAGGCCCCGAGCGCCTGCGCCCCTTCGGCCATGCCGACCGGGGCGGTGCCGGCGGGAACCAGCCGCGTGTCGTCCAGCCCGTGGCGGCGCATCGCCTCGACAAAGCCGCTGCGGCGCTGGCCGCCGCGCGGATCGCGCGGCGATTCACCACCGATGAAGGCGATGTTGCGATAGCCCGAGGCGACCAGGTGATCCACCAGCCGGCCGATGCAGGCGGTGTTGGAAAAGCCCACGACATGCCGGATCGGCTGGGCGGGCAGGTCCCAGATTTCGATCACCGGGATCCGTGTCGCGCGCAGCATCTGCCGCGTCCTGCGCGTGTAGTCGCCCACGGTCAGGACGAGCGCCTCGGGCTTGCGGCGCAGCAGCTGGCCGATCAGCCTTTCCTCTTCCTCGGGGTCGTATTCGGTATTGGCCAGCAGGATCTGCAAGCCGTTCCGCGACAGCCCGCGCGAGAGCTGCCGCACGGTTTCCGCGAAATTCGCGTTGTTGATCGAGGGCACGGTGACCGCCACGAAGCCGGAGCGGTTCTGCCGGAGGCTGGCGGCGGTCGCGTCGAAGACATAGCCCAGTTCCTCGGCCTTGGCCAGAATCCGGGCGCGTGTCTGCGGGTTGACGCCCTCGTCGCCGCGAAACGCGCGCGAGACGGTCATCGCGGAAACGCCGACTGCCTTGGCGATATCCGCCATCTTCACGGTTCCGCTGTGAAATCCGTCCCTGCTCATGCCGCCACATGCCCCTGCCGAAAGGCAGGCTAGACGCTGCGGGATGCGGCCACAACACCCCGGCGGCATGGGACAGGATGCCGCGGCAGGCCGTCCGCCGCCCGCCCGGCATGGCGGGATGACGCAAGCCTAGAGCGAGACACTGATCGCCCCGTCCACATAGAGCGTGTGCCCGTTCACGAAGCTCGATGCGTCCGAGGACAGAAAGACGCAGGCCCCCACCAGTTCCTCGACCAGGCCCCAGCGCCCGGCAGGGGTGCGCTTTTCCAGCCAGGCCGAGAAATCGGGGTCCGCGACCAGCGCGGCGTTCAGCGGCGTGTCGAAATATCCCGGCGCGATGGCGTTGCATTGCAGCCCGTGGCGGGCCCAGTCCGTCGCCATGCCCTTGGTCAGGTTGCCGACGGCGCCCTTGGTGGCGGTATAGGGGGCGATGCCCGGCCGCGCCAATGCGGTCTGGACCGAGCAGATGTTGACGATCTTGCCGCGCCCGCGCCGGATCATGTGCCGCGCCACCGCCTGCCCGACGTGAAAGACCGAGGCGATATTGGTCTGCAGCAGGGCCTCGAACCGGTCGGCCGGGAAATCCTCGAGCGGCGTGCGATATTGCATGCCGGCATTGTTGACCAGGATGTCGATGGGACCGGCCGAAGCTTCGAAACCGTCGATGGCGGCGCGGACCTCGTCATGGCGGGTCACGTCGAAGGGCAGGGCCCGGATCTCGGCCCCGGGCAGTTCCGCCTGCAATGCGGCGCGCGCCTCCTCCAGCCGTTTTGGATCCCGGCCGTTCAGCACCACTGCGGCGCCGCTTTTCGCCAGTCCCCGTGCCAGCGCATGGCCGATGCCCTGCGACGACCCCGTCACCAGCGCGCGGCGGCCCGCCAGCCCGAACAGGCTTTCAACAAATCCATTCGTCCTGGCCATCCCGTTCCTCCGTTTGGGTCTCGACAAATCCGTTCGACTCGTGTTTTGTTATCGATAACTATCCGAGTCAAGGGCCCGCTGAAAGGGCGACCGGAAAATCCCGCACCATAATGGAGAACACGATGAGCAAGCCGGTGGTCCTGCAGATGGGGGCCTATCCCGAATGGGACGAAGTTCCGCTGAAGGCGGATTACGACCTGCGTCGCTATTTCGAGGCCGCGGACAAGGAGGCCTTCCTGGCCGAATGCGGTGCCGAGGTGCGGGCCATCGCCACCCGCGGCGAACTGGGCGCCAGTCGCAAGATCATCGAGGCCTGCCCGAATCTCGAACTGATCTCGGTCTATGGCGTGGGCTTCGACGCGGTCGATCTGGAAGCCTGCCGCGAGCGGGGGATCCGGGTGACGAACACGCCCGACGTGCTGACCGGGGACGTGGCCGATCTGGGTGTCGCGATGATGCTGGCCGTCGCGCGCGGCATCGTCGGCGCCGAAGCCTGGGTGCGCAGCGGCAACTGGGCGGCCAAGGGCAATTATCCGCTGCAGCGCCGCATCTGGGGCAGGAAGGCCGGTATCCTGGGGCTGGGCCGGATCGGCTTCGAGATCGCGCAGCGTTTGCGCGGCTTTGGCATGGATATCGCCTATTCCGACGTCGCGGCCAAGGACTATGCCGCCGATCTGACCTTCATCGCCGATCCGGTTGCGCTGGCGCGGCATTCGGAGTTCCTGTTCGTCGCCCTGGCGGCCTCGGGCCAGACCCGGCACATCGTCAATAGCGAGGTGATCGAGGCACTTGGTCCCGAGGGCGTGCTGGTCAATGTCTCGCGTGCGTCCAACATAGACGAGGCGGCGCTGATCGCCGCGTTGCAAGACGGCCGGCTGGGCGCGGCGGCGCTGGATGTTTTCGATAACGAACCCCAGATCGACCCGCGCTTCCTGGAGCTGCCGAACGTGCTCCTGCAGCCGCATCAGGCCTCGGGCACCGTCGAGACGCGCAAGGCGATGGGCGAACTGGTCCGCAACAACCTGGCGGCGCATTTCGCCGGCCAGCCCCTGCTTACCCCGGTTGTCTGAGGCCGTCATGAAAGCGATTGTCATCCACGCCGCCAAGGATCTGCGCATCGAGGAACGCGAGCCCGAGGCGCTTGGCCCGGGACAGGTGCGCATCCGCCTTGCGGCCGGCGGGGTCTGCGGATCGGACCTGCATTACTACAACCACGGCGGCTTCGGGGCGGTGCGGCTGCGCGAGCCGATGATCCTGGGCCATGAGGTCTCCGGCCATGTGGTCGAATGCGCGCCGGACGTGGCGGGGCTCGTTCCCGGCGATCTGGTCGCCGTCTCGCCCTCGCGCCCCTGCGGTGATTGCGGCTATTGCCGCGAGGGGCTGCCCAACCATTGCGAGAACATGCGCTTCTATGGCTCGGCCATGCCGTTCCCGCATATCCAGGGCGCGTTCCGGCAGGAACTGGTGGCGGATGCCGCGCAATGCGTGCTGGCCAACGGCCTGACGCCGGGCGAGGCGGCGATGGCCGAGCCTCTGGCGGTCACGCTGCACGCCGCGCGCCGGGCGGGCGAGTTGCTGGGCAAGCGCGTGCTGGTCACCGGCTGCGGGCCCATCGGCCTGTTGTCGATCCTGTCGGCGCGGCTGGCGGGCGCGGGCGAGATCGTCGCCACGGACCTGTCGGATTTCACGCTGGCGATGGCGCGGGAATGCGGTGCGGACGCGGTCGTCAACACCGGCGCGGCGCCCGACGGTCTGTCGCCCTTTGCCGCCGGCAAGGGCAGTTTCGACGTGCTGTTCGAATGCACGGGTGTTGCCGCGGCCATCGCGCCGGCCATCGCGGCCATGCGGCCGCGCGGCGTGGTCGTCCAGCTTGGGCTGGGCGGTGACATGCCGCTGCCGATGACGGCGATCACCGCCAAGGAGCTGGACCTGCGCGGTTCCTTCCGGTTCCACCCGGAATTCGCGACCGGCGTCCAGGCCATGCTGGCGGGCCGGATCGACGTCAAGCCGCTGATCACCCACGAAATCGCCCTGGACGAGGCCGAAACGGCGTTCCGGCTGGCCTCGGACCGTTCGGCGGCGATCAAGGCGCAGATCCTCTTCGCCTGAGCCGAGACGTCAGCCTTGGCCTGAACCGGAGGCCGCCGAGGAACGCGCTGCCTCTGTTGCCAGCCGCACCAGATGATCGCGCACCACGGCGGCCGCTTCCGAAAGCGGCAGCTGGGCCGAGACGCAGATCGCCATCGCGACTTTCATGTTGGGGCGCCGGATGCGGTAGCTTCGGGCATCGGGGACGCGGCGCAGCACGGCCTGCGCCGCCGATGCGGGCAGGATGGTGCAGCCCAGCCCCTCGGCCAGCGCGTTCGACAGATAGGAAATCGACTCTGTCTCGGCGACCACTTGGGCGCTGCTCCCGACGCGCGACAGCGTCGTTTCGATCACCTGGCGGACGGTATGGATCGGGCTCGGCAGGATCAGCGGCTGGGACACGGCTTCTGCGAACGAGATCTCGCCATCCTCCGGCTCGGCGATCTGCGTTCCGACGAAATACAGCTCTTCCGTCGAGATCGGCTCGAAGCTGAGGCTGGGGATCTTGCCGGGATCGAAGATCAGCGCGATGTCCGTCTTACCGGTCATGATCTGTTCGCTGATCACGCCGCCGCCGACTGCCTCATTGGCATAAAGCAGGATGCCCGGATGCTTTTCGCGGATGGTCCGCATCAGCTGCGTCGCCACCAGCGAGCCGAGGCCCAGCGGCGCGAACACGACGCTGACCGCGCCGGTAATCTCCTCGGAGGAGGTGGCGATGTCCTGCTCGGCCTGGTTCATCTGCCGGATGATCATCTGGCAATGGCGATACAGGACCTTGCCCGCCTCGGTCGGGATGACGCCGCGCTTCGAGCGCAGCAGCAGCGGCTTGCCGAAATGGGTTTCCAGCGCGGCGATCTGCTGGCTCAGCGCCGGCTGGGCGATGTGCAGGATCGCCGAGGCGCGGGTGATGCTACCGATGTCCACGATCTTCATGAAGGCGTAAAGCCTGCGTATGTCCATGATAGCACGTCCTTAAAGCACGATTCTGCCGGTTCCCGCCGGTCATTCTATTTGGTCCATGCCCTTTGCGCACCGATGTATAAGCATTCGCGATCATGTCAGACCGAACTGTTCTTTTCGCGACGACCGGCCTGTCGGCTAGGGTAGCAGGTGCAACGGTCACAAAACTGCAAAACAGCCGCTCCGCAGCGATATGCCGTTGGTCCGGCTCGCTTGCGGTAAGTGCCAAGATAGGGAGAGATTGATGTTCCTCAAGCCGATCGCGTTGGGGGCTGCGGCTGCGCTTGCCCTGGCAAGCGCCGCTGTGGCGCAAACCCGGCTCAGCTTGTCCGAAGTGCTGCCGGACGGTAATTTCATGGCGGAAAACGCCAAGAGCTTCGCCGAGGCCGTCAAGGAGGCGACCGATGGCGAGGTCGTCATCAATGTCGCCACCTCCGGGTCGTTGGGCTTCAAGGGGCCCGACCAGTTGGGCGCGGTGCGCGACGGGCTTGCCGACATGGCCGATATCAACATCAGCCAGCAGGTCGGGATGAACCCGCTGTTCGGCGCCGAAGGCGTGCCCTTCCTTGTCGAATCGATGGAGGAGCTGAAGGAATATCACACCTTCCTGCGCCCCGAGTTCGAGAAGCTGGCCGAGCAATACAACCAGAAGATCCTCTACATGGTGCCGTCGCCGGCCCAGTATGTCTATCTGAAGACCCAGGTCGACGATATCGGCGATTTTCGCGGCATCACGGTGCGCGGTGCCGACAAGAACACCGTCGATATCGTCAGCAGCCTTGGCATGGACGGCATCGCCATGCCCTGGGGCGAGCTGCTGCCGGCGCTGGCCTCGGGCCGGGTCAGCGGCGTTGCGACTTCCGCCACCTCGGGCGTGGACGGCAAGTTCTGGGAATTCCTCAGCCATATCTATCCGACCAACCATACCTGGGGGTCGAACGCGGTGACGATCAACCTCGATTCCTGGAACAGGCTCACGCCGGAGCAGCAGGCCGCCATCGAGAAGGTCGCCGCCGAGCTTGAGCCGCAATTCTGGGAAAGCTCGCGCGAGAGCGACGGGAAAAGCCTTGAGATCATGACCGGCCACGGCATGCAGCTGGTCGAGCTGTCGGACGAGCTGAAGGCCCAGATCGCCGAGAAGGCCAAGCAGGTTCAGGCGGAATTCTTCGACCGCGTTCCTGCGGCCAAGCCGATTGCCGATGCCTATCTCGCGTCGAAAGGCGGCAACTGAGATGGCCGGAGAGCAGCATGTCGCCTCCAAGGCCGTCGCTGAACGCGGTGCTGCCGCTGCCCTGCAAAGGGCGGCGGACTTCGCCTCGCTGGTCGCGGCCTGGCTTGCCGGTCTCTGCGTCCTCGGCCTGACCCTGCTCGTGCTGATCGACACCACGATGGCCTTGATCAGCCGTTATGTCCCGTCCTTTCCGACGGGTACCGGAATCGGCTGGGAATACAGTGCCTATCTAATGGGCGCGGCCTTCCTGCTCGGCTCGGGCATGACGTTGCGCGCGGGCCTGCAACTGCGGGTGGAGCTGCTGCTCTCGATGGGCAAGGGCCGCTACGCCCGGATGTTCGAGATATTCGCCGCCATCCTGGGCTCCGGTGTCACGCTTCCTCTGGCGGTCTGGCTTGCGCAGTTCACGCATCGCACCTGGAGCTATGGCGAGGTTTCCCAGGACAGTTTCACGCCCCTGTGGATCCCGCAGCTGGTGCTGACCATCGGCGCGGCCGTGCTGGCCTTCCAGATGGTTGCCCGACTCGTCACCGCCATCAGCGGCAACATTGTCGACAAACCCAGCCTCGGTGCCGCGAGCGCCATCGAGTAAGCCACAGCGCCCCTGCGCGCGAAACCAGGAATATCGGGGAGAAACATGGGCGCTATCGTCGCAAGCCTGTTCGGGCTTCTTTTCGGCACATTGGCCATCGGGGCCTGGATCGGAATCGCCTTGCTGGCCACGGCCATCGGCCTGGCAATGATGTTCACCAGCCTGCCCGTCGACAGGCTGTTTCCGCAATACCTGTTCAACATCCTGACCACGCCCGACCTGGTCGCGTTGCCGCTTTTCATCCTGATGGGCGAGTTCCTGTTCCGCACGCGCCTGTCGGAGACCCTGTTCAGCGGCCTGGCTCCATGGGCGGGCCTGCTTCCGGGCCGGCTGCTGCATGTCAATGTCGTGGGCTGCTCGATCTTTGCGGCGATCTCGGGATCCTCGGCCGCGACGACGCAGGTCGTCGGCCGCATGACCCTGAAGGAACTGCTGGCCCGGGGCTATTCGCCCGATCTGGCCATCGGGAGCCTTGCGGGCGCCGGCACGCTGGGATTCCTGATCCCGCCCTCGACGGTGATGATCATGTACGGCGTGCTGGCCAATGAATCGATCCTGCGGCTTTTCACCGCCGGCTTCATTCCGGGCGTCCTGCTTGCCCTGGTCTTTGCCGTCTACATCATGATCCGCGCCAGCGCCAAGCCTGACCTGGTGCCCGAAAATGAACGCGCCTTGCGCCACATGCCCTTCCGCCAGCGTCTTGCCGCCCTGCGGGATCTCGGCCCGGTCATGTTCCTGATCCTCTGCGTCCTGGGCTCGATGTATGGCGGGTTGGCGACCCCTTCCGAGGCCGCGGCGCTGGGTGTGGTCGGCGCCTTCCTCGTGTCGCTGTCGCAGGGCGCGCTGAACCTGCGGGCGCTGCGCGACATCATCCTGGGGACGGTGCAGACCTGCTCGGTCATGGGCATCATCATCCTTGGCGCATCGGTGCTGGGCAACATCACCTCGACCCTTGGCATCCCTGCCGCGGTTGCAAATGTCGTGACGGACTGGAACCTGTCGCCGATGCTGCTGATCGTGGCGCTGATCGTGCTCTATCTCGTGCTCGGGACCGCGCTCGAGGGCTTTTCGATGATCGCGACCACCCTGCCGGTGGTGCTGCCGCTGGTCGAGGCCGCGGGTTTCGACAAGATCTGGTTCGGCATCTTCATGGTCCTGGTGGTCGAGATGGCGCAGATCACGCCGCCGGTGGCCTTCAACTTCGCCGTGATCCAGAACATCACCGCCCGAAGCACGGCCTATATCGCAAGGGTCACCTTCCCCTTCCTGATGATCATGATCGGCTTTGCGATCATGCTGGCGCTGTTCCCGGGGATCGTCACCTTTCTGCCCGATCTGCTGCTGGGCTGATCCCGCCCGCAGGCGGCGTCCCGGTCCCTTCACGCCGGGGCGCCTTGCGGGACAGGTTTGACTGCCTGTCCCGTTAGCGTTATCAGATGCCTCCGTGCCACGGGTCCGTCGCGCAGCTGCATTTCGATCATCATTCGGCGTCCCTCGCGGGGACGCGTTGTCCAGAGCAAAGAAGAATAATGAACACTGACACTAGGATCGGCCTGATCGGCCTGGGGACGATGGGTGCGGCGCTGGCGCTGAACATCGCCGAGAAGGGCTTTCCCATCGCGGTCTGGAACCGCACGGCCGAAGTCACCCGCCGCTTCCATGCCGAGGCCGGGGCGCTGGCGGAGCGCGTGGTCCCGACCGAAAGCCTGGCCGAACTGGTCGCCGCCATCGCGCCCCCTCGCGCCATCATCCTGATGGTCCCCGCCGGTCAGGCCGTCGACGACCAGATCGCCGCGCTGGCGCCGCTGCTCGGCCCCGAGGATCTGGTGATCGACGCCGGCAACGCCAATTTCCACGACACCAACCGCCGCGCGAATGCCGGCCTGCCGATGCGCTTCCTGGGCATGGGCGTCTCGGGCGGCGAAGAGGGCGCGCGCCACGGCCCCGCCATCATGGGCGGCGGCGCCCGCGCCGACTGGGACCGCGTCGCCCCGGTCATGCAGGCCATCGCCGCCCGGGCCGAGGACGGCACCCCCTGCGCCACCTGGATGGGCGAGGCCGGCGCCGGCCATTTCGTCAAGACCGTGCATAACGGCATCGAATATGCCGACATGCAGATGATCGCCGAGGTCTACGGGCTGATGCGCGACGGGCTCGGCCTGCCCGCCGCCGCCATCGGCGAGACCTTCGCCGGCTGGAACGGGGGGGCGCTGAAATCCTATCTGGTCGAGATCTCGGCCGCCGTCGCCGGGGCCGCCGATCCGCTGACCGGCCAGCCGATGCTGGACGTGATCCTGGACGCCGCCGGGCAGAAGGGCACCGGGCGCTGGACAGCGATCGAGGCGCAGCACCTCGCCGCGCCGATTCCGGTGATCGAGGCGGCGGTGGCGGCGCGCAACGTCTCGGCCCGGCTTGCCGAGCGCAAGGCGGGCGAGGCGCGCTTCGGCGCCGCTCCGCAGGCGCTGGACCTGGCGCTCGGCCAGCTGGAGCAGGCGCTGATCGCCGGCAAGATCCTGTGCTATGCGCAGGGTTTCGCGATGATCGAGGCTGCCGGCCGCGCCTTCGGCTGGCAGCTCGACCTGCCGGGGATCGCGCGGGTCTGGCGGGCGGGCTGCATCATCCGCTCGGCCATGCTGAACGACATGGCCACGGCGCTGGCCGAGGATCCGTCGCGCAACCTGGCGCTGGCGCCCTTCTTCGCCGAAAGGCTCGAGGCCGCGATGCCGGCGCTGCGGGCGGTGGTGGCGCAGGGGATCATGGCCGGCCATGCGCTGCCGGCGCTGGCCTCGGGGCTGAGCTGGTTCGACATGATGCGCACCGGCCGCGGCACCGCCAACATGATCCAGGCACAGCGCGACTTCTTCGGCGCGCATGGTTTCGACCGCCTGGACGGACAGGACCGCCATCACGGGCCATGGGGCAAGCCGGGCTGAGCGGCCTTCAGCCCCGGGCGGTGACCGCGCCGGGCTGCCGGAAGGTCGCTCGGTCCGGCACAAAACCATGCGCCGCGACCTGCCGATGCCGGCGGGGCACATGCGGGCTTGTCCCGAGGGCGATGGGCGGCGCCCGCCGACAATCGCCCGGAGCTGACGCCTCGGGCGCGGAACAGGCATTTCCCGTCACCGCCTCCTGCCGGCCGGCAAGCCAGGCGCAGACCGGCCCCGGACGCCTGGGGGCGGGGTCTGCCCATCGAGTCCGGCCCTGCCGGGCCGGCTGACCCGCCGCTTCCCGGCAGGAGGGGCAAAGCCTCCCCTCCGCCCCCTTTCCGCAGTCCTTGCCGCGCAAAACAGCAGCCGGATCGCCGCCCGATGTGCGAAAGCCGTTGCGGCCCGGCGGCGCATCATCAAAACATGCGCAGGAACGATTGCGCCTCAAACAGGGAGTTTGCCATGAACCCGAAAAGCCTGCTGATTGCCGGCACCGCCAGCCTTGCCCTTGCCGCGGCCGCGCAGGCCGAAGGCGTCAAGGTCGGGATGATCACCACGCTGTCCGGCGGCGGGGCCGGGCTGGGCGTCGATACCCGCGACGGCTTCCTGCTGGCGCTGAAGAACGCGGGCGAGGCGGGCCAGGCGGTCGAGCTGGTGATCGAGGACGACCAGCAGAAACCGGACGTGGCGGTGCAGATCGCCGACAAGATGATCCAGTCCGACAAGGTCGACGTGCTGACCGGCATCGTCTGGTCGAACCTCGCCATGGCGGTGGTGCCGGCGGCGGTGGCGCAGGACAAGTTCTACCTGTCCACCAATGCCGCGCCCTCGCAGCTGGCCGGGGCGGGCTGCAATCCGAAATATTTCTCGGTCTCCTACCAGAACGACAACCTGCACGAGGCGGCGGGCGCCCATGCCACCGAGGCCGGCATCGGCAAGGTCTTCATCATGGCGCCGAACTATCCTGCCGGGCAGGATTCGCTGGCGGGCTTCAAGCGTTACTACAAGGGCGAGGTGGTCGGCGAGATCTATACCCAGGTCGGCCAGACCGATTACGCCGGCGAGATCGCCCAGATCCGCGCCAGCGATGCGGATGCGGTGTTCTTCTTCCTGCCGGGCGGCATGGGCATCGCCTTCATGAAGCAATATGCCGAATCCGGCGTCGGCAAGCCGGTGATCGGCCCGGCCTTCAGCTTCAGCCAGGACATCCTGCCTGCCGTGGGCGATGCCGCGCTGGGGGTCAGGAACACCGCGCAATGGTCCAAGCATCTTGAGAACGATGCGAACGCCGCCTTCGTCGAAACCTTTCAGGCCGAATACGGTCGGCTGCCCTCGCTTTACGCGGCGCAGGCCTATGACACGGCGAACCTGCTCCTCTCGGCCATCGCCAAGGCCGAGGTGGGCGATGCCGACGCCTTTCGCGCGGCGCTGGCCGAGGCGGATTTCCCCAGCGTGCGCGGCAAGTTCCGCTTTGGTCCGAACCAGCACCCGATCCAGGACTATTACGTGCGCGAGGTGGTCAAGGAAGGCGACGTGCTGACCAACAGGATCGTCGGCCCGGCCCTGGCCGACCATGGCGACGCCTATGCCGAGCAGTGCGGCATGTAAGCCGCGCTGATGCGGGCCGGCCGCGGCCGGCCCGCAGCGGGGCAAACCGGGAGAGAGAGCGGTGATGCTTCTGGCCGAGCAGGCGCTGAACGGCCTGCAATACGGGATGATGCTGTTCCTGATGGCGGCCGGGCTGACCCTGGTCTTCGGCGTCATGGGGCTGATCAACCTTGCGCATGGCTCGCTCTACATGACCGGGGCCTTCGCCTGCGCGGCGGTGGCGGCGGCCACCGGCTCGTTCTGGCTGGGGCTGGCGGCCAGCCTCGCGGCCGCCGCCGCGGCCGGCGCGCTGGTCGAGATCGCGGTGATCCGCCGGCTTTACGCCCGCGATCACCTGGACCAGGTGCTGGCGACCTTCGCGCTGATCCTGGTGTTCTCCGAGGGCACGCGCTGGCTCTTCGGCTCCTTCCCGCTTTACCTCAAGCTGCCGCCCTCGCTTTCCGGTGCGGTGGTGCTGCCGGGCGGGCTGCATTATCCGCTGTTCCGGCTGGTGATCATCGGCTTCGGCGCGGCGGTGGCCTTGGGCCTGTGGTGGCTGATCACCCGCACCCGGCTGGGCATCCGCATCCGCGCCGGCGAGGCGGATCGCGAGATGATCGGCGCGCTGGGGGTGGACATCGCCCGGCTCTACACCATCGTCTTTGCGCTTGGCGCGGCGCTGGCGGGACTGGCGGGCGCGCTGGTCGGCACCATCCAGTCGGTGCAGGTCGGCATGGGCGAGCCGGTGCTGATCCTGGCCTTCGTCGTGGTGGTGATCGGCGGCATCGGCTCGATCAAGGGCGCCTTCATCGGCGCGCTGCTGGTCGGCATGACCGACACGCTGGGCAAGGCGCTGCTGCCGGGGCTGTTCGCGCGGGTATGGGACGCCTCCAGCGCCAATACTGTCGGCGCCTCGCTGGCCTCGGTGCTGATCTATGTGCTGATGGCCGTGGTGCTGATCCTGCGGCCGCAGGGGCTGTTCGGGGCGAGGGGCTGAGCGATGCGCGAGATGCTGAACCGCGACACCGCGATCAACCTGGCGATCCTGGCCCTGCTGGTCGCTGCCGCCGTCGCCGCGCATCTGCTGGGCGAGGGCTTTGCCGTCACGCTGGCGACCAAGGCGGCGATCTTCGGCCTGGCCGGGGTGGGGCTGAACCTGGCGCTTGGCTATGGCGGGCTGATCTCGTTCGGCCATGCCGCCTTCTTCGGCATCGGCGGCTACGTGACCGCGATCCTGGCCAGCCATGCCGCAGCGGGCACGCCGGTCGCCACGCTGCCCTTCACCGTCATGGGCAGCAACGAGATGCTGGGCATCTGGCCCATGGCGATGCTGGCGGCGGGGCTGGCGGCGCTGGCCATCGGGGCGCTGTCCTTGCGCACCTCGGGCGTCTATTTCATCATGGTGACGCTGGCCTTTGCGCAGATGCTTTATTACTTCGCCATCAGCTGGCCGCGCTATGGCGGCGAGGACGGGCTGAGCTTCTATGTCCGCAACAGCTTTCCCGGCTTGAACACCTTTGCCCCGATCCAGTATTTCGCCGTCTGCGCCGTGCTGCTGGCCGTGGCGCTGGCCTTTACCGCCGTGGTCACGCAGTCGCGCTTCGGCCTGGCCTTGCAGGCGGCGCGGCAGAACAGCCAGCGCACTGTCGCCGTCGGCATCCGCCCCTATGCCATCCGGCTGACGGCTTTCGTGCTGTCGGGGATGATCGTCGGGCTGGCGGGGTCGCTCTACGCCGATCTGAACCGTTTCGTCAGCCCGGCCATGCTGTCCTGGCACATGTCGGGCGAGATCATGGTCTTCGTCATCCTGGGCGGCGTGGGGCGGCTTTGCGGCCCGGTCGCGGGTGCGGCGATCTTCATCCTGCTGGAACATGTGCTGGGCGGCATCAGCGATTACTGGCAGGCGCTGCTGGGCCTTCTGCTGCTGGCCATCGTTCTGTTCGCGCCGGGCGGTCTGATCGGCATTGTCACGCGAAGGGGCCGCCATGCCTGAGCCGAAGCTCAACGAACCCATCCTGGAGATCCGCGGCCTGCGCAAGTCCTTCGGCGCCTTGCTGGCAACCGACGATGTCAGCCTGGACCTGCGCCCGGGCGAGATCCACGCCCTGATCGGCCCGAACGGCGCCGGCAAGTCCACGCTGATCAAGCAGATCGTCGGCGAGATCCGACCCGACGCCGGTTCCATCCGCTTCGAGGGGCAGGTGATCGACGGGCTGGACGCGGCGGCGCGGGCGCGGCTGGGGCTGGCGCGCAGCTTCCAGGTGTCCTCGGTGATCCCGGATTTCACGGTGCTGCAGAACGTCATGCTGGCGGTGGCCGGGGCCAGCGGCGCGGTGTTCCGCTTTCACCTGCCGGCGCTGGCCGACCGCAAGCTGACCGAACCCGCCCTGTTCCATATCGAGCAGGCCGGCCTGGCCGGGCGGCATCTGGTCCCGGCCGCGAGGCTTTCGCATGGCGAGCGCCGCAAGCTGGAAATCGCCATGGCGCTGGCGCTGCGCCCGCGCGCCTTCCTGCTGGACGAGCCGATGGCCGGCATGGGGCTGGAGGGCGGGCGGCAGCTGACCGCGATCCTTTCGGAGCTGCGCGCCGAGGCGCCGATCCTGCTGGTCGAACACGACATGGACGCGGTCTTTGCGCTGGCCGACCGCATCTCGGTGCTGGTCTATGGCCGGATCATCGCCACCGGCAGCGTGGCCGAGATCCGCGCCAATCCCGAGGTGCGGCGCTCCTATCTGGGAGAGGAGGCATGACCCGGCTGCTGGAACTGCGCGACGTGACCGCCTCTTACGGCCCGGTGCAGGCGCTGTTCGGCATCACCCTCGACCTCGATGAGGGCGAGGTGGTGGCGCTGATGGGCCGCAACGGCATGGGCAAGACCACGACGATCCGCTGCATCAGCCGCCTGATGCCGCATTCCGGCGGCAGCCTGCGCCTTGCCGGCCGCGATGTCGCCGGGCTTTCGGCGCCCAAGGTGGCGCGGCTGGGCGTCGGACTGGTGCCCGAGGGGCGGCGCTGCTTCGCGCCGCTGACCGTGGCCGAGAACCTGACCGTCGCCGCCCGCCCCGGTCCCTGGGACATGGCCCGCGTCTGCGCGCTGTTTCCCCGCCTGCAGGAACGCATGGGCCAGGTCGCGCGCACCCTGTCGGGGGGCGAGCAGCAGATGCTGGCCATCGGCCGGGCGCTGATGACCAATCCGCGCCTGCTGGTGCTGGACGAGGCGACCGAGGGGCTGGCCCCGGTGGTGCGGCAGGAGATCTGGGCCGGCGTGCGGCGGCTGAAATCCGAGGGGCTGTCGATCCTGCTGGTGGACAAGTCGCTGCGCGAGATCGCCTTGGTCGCCGACCGCGCGGTGATCGTCGAACGCGGCGCGACGGTCTGGCAGGGCGGCATCGCCGGACTGACCGCCGACCTGACCGACCGCTATCTGGGGGTGTGAATGGCGACGGCGATCTATCGCGGCATGACCCGGCAGGAACTGGACACGGCCTACAGCAACACCGGCAGGCTTGCGGATTTCCCGGGGCTGATGCGGGATTTCCGTGCCCGCAGCGAAGCCTTCTACGCCGCGCGGCAGGTCCGGC
This sequence comes from Paracoccus sp. J55, assembly GCF_000513975.1. Taxonomy (NCBI): domain Bacteria; kingdom Pseudomonadati; phylum Pseudomonadota; class Alphaproteobacteria; order Rhodobacterales; family Paracoccaceae; genus Paracoccus; species Paracoccus sp. J55. The sequence continues at coordinate 88,460 of NZ_AZVA01000009.1, read as the reverse complement.
GCGACCTGCGATACGGCCCCGGCGCGCGCCAGACCTATGACTGGTTCGTTTGCGGCCGGTCGGATGCTCCGGTCTTCGTCTTCATCCACGGCGGCTATTGGCAAAGCTGCGTCAAGGAGGATTTCGCCTTCTGCGCCCAGGGTCCCATGGCGCGCGGCCATGACGTGATCCTGGCCGAATACACCCTGGCGCCCGAGGCCTCGATGACGCAGATCGTGGCCGAGATCGGGCGCCTGCTCGACCATCTGGCGGCAAAGCTGGCGGGGCGGCGGCTGTGCCTGGCCGGGCATTCCGCCGGCGGGCATCTGGCGGCCATGCATCGCGGCCACCCGGCCGTGGCCTCGGTGCTGGCGATCAGCGGGCTGTTCGACCTGCTGCCGATCAGCCTCGGGCAGCTGAACGACAAGCTGCAGCTGACCGCGGCCGAGATCGCCGCCCTGAGCCCGATGCGCAACATCGCCCCGGGCGCGCCCATGCTCGTCTCGGTCGGGGCGGAGGAGCTGCCCGAGCTTGTCCGGCAATCGGACGACTATGCCGCGGCCTGCCGGCGGGCGGGCGAGCCCGCGGCGCTGCTGCACGTCCCTGGCTGCGACCATTTCCGGGTGCTGGACGATCTGGCCGATCCCGAGGGGGTGCAGCTGGCCGCACTGGCGGGACCGGTCCTTGGGGCCGGGCCGGGATGAGGCCGGGACAGGCGCATCGACGGCACCGCGCCGCCGTCCTATACCAGCGGCGCTGGCGGTTGCCGCTGCGCGCCTGGGCGGCAGGACCCGGCGGGGAAGGCGGGTAGGGGATGATGCAGGACAGGGATTCGCAACCGGGAAAGCCCGGTGCCGCAGCGGGGGCGCTGGCCGATCTGGCCTCGATCCATCTGGATCCTTGCGTTGCGCCGCCCGGGCCACTGTCCGGGCTGACGGCGCGCGGGGCCTGGCGGGCGGCGCTTGCCGAATGCGCCCTTGCCGGCGGCGCGCCGGGGCGGATGACCGCCGAGGGGCTGGAGATGCGCGGCAATATCCTGCGCTGGACCGGCCGCCGCGGCCCCGCGGCCCGCGTCACCCTGCTAGCCGACGCGACGCGCCACGGCGTTCTGGGGACCGGGCGGGCGACGCTGCTTGCGATCAACCCGCACCTGCCGGCCTGTGCGCTGCTCTTGCAATATGACCGCAGAGGCTTGCGGGTGATCGGACCGGGCGGGCTGCAGATGCTGCTGGCGCCGATCGGCGGCTTCGGCGACCGCCAGACCGTCGGCTGCGAGCTGGACCTGGCCGAGGGCCGGCTGAGCGTCGTCGAGGCGGATGGCGAAACCCGGCAATCGCCGCTGCAGGTCCCGGCCTTCGCGGTGGAGCGCGTCGAGATCGGCCGGGCCTGCCTTGGCGTGCTGCATGCTGCCGCCGTCATCGTGGAGTAGCGGATGCGCCTGCAATCGCTCTGGAGCCAGATGAGCGGCCTTGCCCCCGCCCGGCTTGCGGCCGGAGCGCAGATCGTCATCATCGACGGGCAGTCGCTGGCGCTGGGTTGCAACGCCTCGCCCGAGGAACGCCGCGCGCATTCCCATCACGCCCGGGCGGCGGTTCGGCAGCTGGACGGGCTTTGCCGCCCGGACGGGGTGGCGGTGCGGCTGCACGGCCCCGGCTCGCTGGGCTATGACGCGCGCCATGCGACCGGCCATTCCGCCGCCGTTCCGCTGGCGAACGTTCCGGCCGCCTTCAGCTTCAGCCAGGCGCTGGATCTGTGGCGCAGGCGGCTGGGAATCGCGCGGCACCGCATGTTCGTCGGCTGCCACAGCATCGCCGGCACCTCGATCCACGAATTCGACCGCGACCCGGCCCATGGCCGGCTGGGCACGACGATCCGCGACAACCATGCCCGCTGGCTGCAAGAGGCGCTGCGCGTCGCGCCCGGCGCCCGGCCCCTGGTCTATGGCATGATCCAGGGCGAGGCGAATATCGCCATGTCCGCGCCGGCCTATCGCGCCGCGGCCGCCCGGGCCTATGGCGACGCGCTGGACGATATCGAGGCGCTGACCGGCATCCGCCCGCCGCTGATGCTGTGGCAGACCGGCGGCTATGTGAACGCCGCCGCGGCGCGGCCCTATGGGCCGGTGCTGGCGCAGCTGGATCTGGTGCGGGATTTCGACGCTATCTTTGCCGGGCCGCTTTACCCGGTGCTGACCTTCGACAACGCGGTGCATCCCGATCTGCCGTCGCAGCTGATCCATTGCGAGATCGCCGCCTATGTCTTTGCCCGGCGCGAGCAGGGCCGGAACGTCAACCTGCTGCCCGGCAGGCCGGTCTGGCAGGGCAACACCCTGCGCATTCCCTTCTCGACCGAGGACGGCAAGCCGCTGATCTTCGATCCCGACAGCGAATATCCGGCCTATGGCGGGCTGGCCGATCACGGCGTCGAGGCGGCAGGCGCCCGCATCACCGATGTCGCGCTGGACGGCAATGCGGTGGTGGTGACCTGCGACGGCCCGATGACCCGGGTGCAGATCGCCCTGCAGGCGGCCGACATGTCCGCCCATGCGGACGCCCGGGGCAGGAACCACGGCGCGCATCGCTGCGACATCATCGAGGCGGATCCGCCCGACAGCCTGCTGCTGCCCGGCCGCAAGCTCAAGCGGTTCATCCCCAGCTGCCGGTTCCAGCGTCCCTGACCCCCGCCCGTCCGCGGCCGGGAGGGGCGGCCTTTCCGGCACGGCCCCTGCGGCGGGCCGGGCGGCTCAGGCCCCGGACAGCGAGGACCGCCGGGCGATCAGATCGGGCAGGGCGGCGACCGCGCTTCCCGACCTGCCCTCGATCAGCGCCAGCAGCAGATCGACCGCCGTCTCGGCGATCTGGGGCAGGTGCAGGTCCACCGCCGTCATCGGCGGCTGGGACAGCTTCGCCCGCAAGCCGTCGTAGCGGGTGGCGATGCGCAGCCGGTCGGGAACGGCGCGGCCAAGCGCGCGCGCCGCCCGGACCGCACCGCTGGCGAAGGCGTCGACCGAGGCATAGAGCCCGTCGATCGAGGGGTTTTCCGCCAGCAGGCGCAGGGCCTCCTGATAGCCCAGCTCTTCCCCCCCGGCCTCGTCCAGATGCAGCAGCACCGGCGCCATGCCGTGCCGCGCCGCGAAATCCAGATAGGCCTGTCCGGTCTCGGCATGGCTGGTGCGCGGGCTGGCGCCGGTCAGCACCGCGATATGCCGGCTGCCCTGCGCGGCCAGATGGTCCAGCAGCAGAAAGGCCGTCTCGCGCGAGCGCAGGTCGACCGCGGCGATGTCCGGGCGGCCCGGGACGGTCCCGATCGAGACGATGGGCGTCTTGCGCGATTCGAAATGCGCGACCAGCGGATCGTCGCGCGTCGGCTCGACCAGGATCACGCCGTCGAATCCCGCCCGGCCATGGCCCTGTCCCGAGGGATGCGGCGGAATCAGGCACAGCGCGATGTCGCGGGTCAGCGCCGACATGGCGGCCGAGGCGGCGATTTCCATCAGGAAGCCCAGCCGCGAGGGACCGGCCGCGACCGCGAAGGGCATCGAGGAGGCCAGCGCGATGATCCCGGTCCGGCCGCTGCGCAGCCCCTGGGCCAGGCTGCTGGGGTGATAGCCGATCTCGCGCGCCAGCCGGTGGATGCGCTCGCGCGTTTCGGGGTCCACGTGCCGCCGGCCGCTGAAGGCATGCGACACCGTCGTCGGGGAAACCCCGGCGGCTTTGGCCAGGTCTGAAATCGTCGGTCTGCCCAAGGTCTTGCTCGTCCATGCAGGATGCCCCGGCAGCTTAGCGCGTTCCGACCACCGTTGCAAAACGATTTGCAAGAATCGGAATCGGTGCTATTCAGGAAGCTGGCAAAACGATTTGCATAAAAGCAAACACCCCTTTCACCAACAGGGAACACGAGGATGAACCATCAAGAATCAAGGATAGATCCGGTCGACGAGGTGCTGCCGCTGAAAAGCCTGGTGCTTTACGGGATGCAGCACGTGCTGGTGATGGCGGCCTCGCCGATCACCGCGGTGTTTCTGGTCGCCCAGACGCTGGGCTTCGACATGGCGCTGACCGTGGCGATCATCAGCGCGACCTTTCTGGTCTGCGGGCTCGGCTCGATCCTGCAAAGCTTCGGGCCGGGCGGATTCGGGGCGCGGCTGCCCTTCATCATGGTCCCGGGCGGTGCGCCCATCGCCATCTTCCTGGCCATCGCCGTCCAGACCGATGTGCAGACCGCGGTCGGCGCCGTGCTGCTGACCTCGGTGTTCTATTTCCTGGCGCTGCCGGTGTTCAGCCGGCTGCTGCGCTTTTTCCCGCCCATCGTCGTCGGCACCATGCTGCTTCTGGTCGCGGTCAACCTGGTCAAGATCTATGGCGGCACCATCACCGGCAAGCCGGGGTCCGAGCATTTCGCCGATCCGGTCAATGTCGGGCTGGCGCTGGCGACCATCGCGCTGACGGTGCTGTTCTCGCGCATCTTCACCGGCACCTTGCAGCGCATCTCGGTGATGCTGGGTCTGATCGCTGGCACGGCGCTGGCGGCGGCGCTGGGGCGGCTTGACCTGACCGGGGTGATGACCGGGCCGCTGATCGCGGTGCCGCAGCCCTTTCCCTTCGGCATGCCGAAATTCGACCTCATCGCCTCGCTGCCGCTGATCGTCTTCTCGGTGATCTCGATGGCCGAGGCCACCGGCCAGACCATCGCCACCGCCGAGATCGTCGGCCGCAAGGGCGATGCCCATCCCATCGTGCCGCGCACCATCCGCGGCGACGCGGTGGCCTCGCTGCTTGGCGGCATGCTGGGCACCTCGCTGATCATCACCTCGGGCGAGAATGTCGGCATCGTGCGCGCCACCGGCGTCCGCTCGCGCCATGTCACCGCCATGGCCGGGGTGATCCTGGTGCTGATCGCGCTGATCGCCCCGGTGTCGCGGCTGGCCAGCGTCCTGCCCGGCCCGGTCGTGGGCGGCACCGCGGTCATCGTCTTTTCCATCATCGGCGTCATCGGCATCCATGTGCTTTCCCGCGTCGATCTGCGCCAGCACAGCGCCATGTTCACCCTGGCCTCGGGGCTGGCGATGGGGCTGATGCCGATCCTGGTGCCGGGGGTCTACAGCCAGTTCCCGCAATGGTCGCAGATGATCCTGGGCAACGGGCTGGCCATGGGCACGATCACCGCCGCGCTGGTCAACGCCCTGTTCCAGGTCCGCGCCGCGCCCGCCGACCCCGCCGCCAAACCCACCCCGCAAGAGGAACATGCCTGATGACCGACCTGCGCCAGACCTTCGCCGATGCCGAGCGGCTGATCGTCGCCCCCGGGCGCCTGCTGCTGGGCAACGGCCCGCAACCGGGCAAGGCCGTGCTGCTGCAGGGCGGCCGCTTTGCCGAGATCGACGAGGTGGGCGCGCTATGCGCCCGCCATCCCGGCCTGCGGCGGGTCGACCTGCCGCATCACCTGATGATGCCCGGCTTCATCGACACCCATACGCATCTGACCCAGTCGCTGGGCAAGTCGCTGGTCTTTGGCGAACCCTCCGAGATCTTCCGGCGCATCTGGGTGCCGCTCGAGGGCAGCCTGGACGAGCATATGGTCTATCTGTCCTCGAAGCTGGCGGCGCTGGAATGCCTGCGCGGCGGCTTCACCGCGGCGGTGGATGCCGGCACGCGCTCGGCCGGGCATATCGGCCGGCTGGTCGATGCGGCCCGCGAAACCGGACTGCGGCTGGTGGTGGCGCAGATCTGCAACGATCTGGGCGGCGCGGCCCAGGTCCCCGAGGCCGACGAGATCCTGCGCCGCGCCGCCGCGCATCTCGCGGCCTATCAGGGCGACGCGCTGATCCATCCCTCGCTTGCCATCTCGATCCCCGAGGCGGCGACGGACGGGATGCTGCAGCGCATCTCGGCCCTGGCGGCCGAGGCGGGGGCGGTGTTCCAGACCCATGTCAACGAGCATCTGGTCGCGGTCGAGCGTTCGCTGGTCGCGCATGGCCGGCGCCCGCTGCAGCACCTGGCCCATATCGGGGCGCTGGGGCCGCAGGCGCTGATCGCCCATTCCACGCTGATCACCCCCGAAGAGCTGATGATCCTGCGCGATACCGGCACGGCGGTGGCCTATAATCCCGTCGCCTCGGTCTGGAAGGGGAACGCCATCGTGCCGGCCCTGCAGATGCAGGCCCTGGGCATCCGCTTCGGCCTTGGCACCGACGGCACCCGCTCGGACGGGTTCCGCCTGATGGACGCGGCGGAATCGCTGCAGCGCGCCGGCTACGGGCTGGCCTCGGGTGACAGTTCCTGCGGCGGCGGCTGGCTGTGGCTGGAGGCGGCGACCGGCATGGCGGCCGAGGCCAGCGGGCTGGGCCGGCTGACCGGGCGGATCGCGCCCGGGCTGGCCGCCGACTTCCTGCTGGTCGATCTGGACCGGCCCGAATTCACCCCCTCGCACGATCTCAGCTGGGAGTTGGTGCGCTATGGCAACCGCGACCAGATCGACGCGGTCTTCACCGGCGGCCGGCTGCGGCTGGTGCAGGGCTGGCCGGTCGACTGGGACGCCCGCGCCCTGCTGGCCGAGATCCGCGAGCTGACCGCCCCGGCCATCGCCGCGGCGCCGATCCAGCGCATCCATGCCACCGCGGACAGCGCCCTTGCCATGAGGCCGGCGTGAGTCTCGCCGCCTTTCTTCTGCTGTCGCTGGCGGTGCTGGGCTCGGCCTTCGTGCAGGGTGCGGTCGGCATCGGCTTTGCACTGATCATGGCGCCGATCTTCGGGCTGGTGGACGCGGCCTATCTGCCGGTGACCCTGCTGATCCTGATGCTGCCGCTGAACTTCCACGTCGCCTGGCGCGAGCGCCAGACCATCGACCGCCGCGGCGCCAGCTGGATCATCCTGGGGCGGTTCTTCGGCACCTTCCTGGGCATGGCGGTGCTGATCGCGCTGTCCGTCCGCCAGCTTGAGATCGCAGTCGGCCTGTTCACGGTGCTGGCGGCGGGGATCGCGCTGCTGGCGCCGCCCTTTTCGCCGGGCCGCTCGGCCTCGCTGGGGGTGGGGCTGTTCACCGGCGTCACCGAGACGGCGACCGGAATCGGCGGCCCGCCGCTGGCGCTGCTTTACCAGCATGCGCCGGGCCCGGTGCTGCGCGCGACCGTCGCCACCTGCTTCCTGGTCGGAGAGGTGATCTCGCTGATCCTGCTGGCGGTGGCGGGGCGGCTGCATGTCGACCATATGCTGGCGGCGCTGTATCTGGCGCCGGCGGTGGTGATCGGCACGGGCCTGTCGCGCCTTGCCCATGCCCATGTCAACGGGCCGGCGCTGCGCCTGGCGGTGCTGGGCTTCTCGATCGCCAGCGGGCTGTTCCTGATGCTGCGGGGCTGAGCGTCCGCCGCGCCGTCCCCCGCCGGCGGCTCTGGACTTTGCCCGAGGATGCGGCACTCTGCCCCGGACGAGGACCGCAGGGACGACAAGGGAAGGGGGCCGCATGAACGATCCGACCGCGATGACGGCGCAGGGGCTGGCGCAGGCCATGGCCGCAGGACGGCTCAGCGCCGAGGCGGTGATGGCCGCGCATCTCGACCGGATCGAGGCGCTGAACCCGGCGATCAACGCCATCGTCAGCCTGCGCCCGCGCGACGCCCTGCTGGCCGAGGCGCGCGCCGCCGACCGCGCCCCGCGCAAGGGCTGGCTGCACGGCCTGCCGGTGGCGGTCAAGGATCTGGCGGCGGTGCGCGGGCTGCGCACCACCTGGGGCTCGCCCCTGTTTCGCGACCATGTGCCCCCGGCCGACGACCTCGTGGTGGCGCGGATGCGCGCGGCGGGCGCGATCTTCATCGGCAAGACCAACACGCCGGAATGGGGCCTGGGCTCGCACAGCTTCAACGAGGTTTTCGGCGTCACCCGCAATCCCTATGACCGCAGCCGCAGCGCCGGCGGCTCGTCGGGCGGGGCGGCGGCGGCCCTGGCGGCGCGGCTGGTGCCGGTCGCGGACGGCTCGGACATGATGGGCAGCCTGCGCAACCCGGCGGCCTTCTGCAATGTCTACGGCTTTCGCCCCAGCTGGGGGCTGGTGCCGGGCGATCCGGTCGGCGACGGCTTCATGGCGACCCTGTCCACGCTGGGACCGATGGCGCGCTGCCCCGAGGATCTGGCGCATCTGCTGGCCGTCATGGCCGGTCCGGACCCGGCCGTGCCCTTCGGCCGCCCTGCCGAGGATTTCGCCGCCGGCCTTGCCGGTCCGGTGGCGGGCACGCGCATCGGCTGGCTGGGCGATTGGGGCGGCGCCTATCCCTGCGAGCCGGGCATCCTGCCGCTGGCCGAGGCGGCGCTGGCGCAGCTGGCCGATCTGGGCTGCGAGATCGTGCCCCTGCCGCCGCCCTTCCCGGCCGGGCGGCTCTGGCGGGCCTGGACGGTGCTGCGGGCCTTTCTGAACGCGGGCGCGCGGCGCGGGCTTTACGACGACCCCGCCGCCCGCGCGCAGCTGAAGCCCGAGGCGGTCTGGGAGATCGAGCAGGGCCTGGGCCTGCCGGCGCAGGAGGTCTACGAGGCCAGCGTGATCCGCAGCGAATGGTATCGCCGGCTGGCGCGGCTGTTCCGGCAGCTCGATGCCATCGCGCTGCCCTCGGCGCAGGTCTGGCCCTTTCCGGCGGAATGGCGCTGGCCCCGGCAGGTCGGCGGGCGCGAGGCGGACAGCTATCACCGCTGGATGGAGATCGTGGTGCCGGTCAGCCTGGCCGGGCTGCCCTGCCTGTCGGTCCCCATCGGCTTCGGCGCGCAGGGCTTGCCGATGGGCCTGCAGCTGGCCGGTCCGGTCGGCGGCGATGCGGCGATCCTGCGGCTGGGGCAGGCATGGCACGAGGCGACGGATTGGCCGGGCCGGCGACCGCCGCCGCCGGCCTGAGGGCGACGGCGGAAAGGACCGGCGGAGGGGCTGCGTGACCGGGACGAAAGACGGCCCGACATGGCGGCGGCGGGCGCCCCCGCCGGCCCCAAGCTCTCGCAGCGCACAGGGGCGGGGCCGCTTGGGGCGGCCGGGGCGATGCCCGGCACCACCGGCCCATGCGCCTTGCGCAGGGGTCCGGCGGCTGCGGAATCGCGGGCCCCGCCCAAAAGCCGCCGAACCCCGGGCCAGGGACGGTTGCCCTATCCCGGCCCGGCGCGCGTTCAGGCGGCGAGGCGCTGCCGGCTCGCGGCGGTCTCGGCCAGGTCCAGCAGCAAGACGCGGGTGTTCTCCCAGCCGAGGCAGCCGTCGGTGATGCTCTGGCCATAGGTCGGCAGCCGACCGGGAACCAGATCCTGCCGGCCGGCGACCAGGTTGCTTTCCAGCATGACGCCGCGGATGCGCGCCTCGCCCGCGCGGATGCGCGCCGCGATATCGGCGATGACCGCCGGCTGGCGGGCCGGGTCCTTGCCGCAATTGGCATGGCTCGCGTCGATGACGATGCCGGGATCGATGCCGGCCCGCGCCGCCGCTTCGGCCAGCGCATCGACATGGCGGGCGCCGTAGTTCGGCCCGCCATGGCCGCCGCGCAGCACCACGTGGCAGGCGTCGTTGCCGGTCGTGGTGGCGATGGCCGCACGCCCGTCGGCGGTGATCGCCGGGAAGCTGTGCGACCCGGCGGCCGAGCGGATGGCGTCCAGCGCCACCTGCACCCCGCCATCGGTGCCGTTCTTGAACCCGACCGGGCAGGACAGGCCCGAGGCCAGCTGCCGGTGGATCTGGCTTTCCGTGGTGCGCGCCCCGATGGCGCCCCAGGCGATCAGGTCGGCGAAATATTGCGGCAGGATCGGGTCCAGGAACTCGGTCGCCGCCGGCAGGCCCATGCGGTTGATTTCCAGAAGCAGGCGGCGGGCCAGCGGCAGCCCGTCCTCGATGCGGTCCGAGCCGTCCAGATGCGGGTCGTTGATCAGCCCCTTCCAGCCCACGGTGGTGCGGGGCTTTTCGAAATAGACCCGCATAACGATCTCCAGCCGGTCGGCAAGGCTCCGGCGCAGCTCGGCCAGCCGCGCGGCGTAATCCAGCGCCGCCTGCGCGTCGTGGATCGAGCAGGGGCCGGCGATCACCAGCAGCCGGTCGTCGCGGCCGGCAAGGATGGCGCGGATGGCGGTGCGGCTGTCCGCCACGATGCGCGAGATGGCCTCGTCGCGCGGCAGGCTGGCGGCCAGCGCGGCGGGGGCGGGCAGGGGGCGGAGCGTGTCGATATGCAGGTTCTCGGTCTGGGTCAGCATGGCTCTTGCTTTCTGGAAGAGGCCGGACCGGACGCGCATCGCAAGAAAAAAGCCGCCGGTCTGGCCAGCGGCTTCGGGGATCGCTATCGCGCCTATGCGCTACACGGCAACCCGGTCCCGCTGGATGCAGCGGAACCAATAAAACGAGGCAGTGTAGAACATCTGTTGCGACATGCGCCCTGCATAGCGGCTGCGGCGGCGCTTGTCACCCGGATTCTTGCGCCGGCGGCGAATGGGTGCGCGATTGGCCAGAGTGCTGCGGACTTGCCGCCGTTGCCGTCCTTGCCCTGCGCCTCCGTAAGCGCCGGCGAACGGGCTTGCGCGGTGCGTCCGGCTGTTCGACGCCGGAGGCATGGACGTTTGCGCGCCGCAATCGGCGAACGGCTTGCCGCGGATTGGCATGGCTCGCCGGGCGGTCTAGGCTGTCAGGCAGGCCCGACGCCGGCGCCGTTCGGACCTGCGGCGGGGGCGGGACGAGGCAAGGAAAGGCCGGAAAGATGAGCGAAACGCAGCTTGCCGGGGCGCCCTCGGCGCGGATCGGACGGTGCCGGGCCTGGGCGCCCGGACGGTTGCGGGACGTCGGGGCCGCGCGGCGGATCGCCATGGCGTCCCCGGCGCGATGCCTTCGGCGCATCGGCGGCGATGTCGCGGGCGCCTTCGCGCAGATCATGACGGCGGCTCGGATTGCGGTCCGGCCCGGCGCTTCCCCGGCGCAGGGCGGGGGGTGCGGCGTATGAGCGGCAAGGACAGCCCGGCCTCTCCGCCCTGCCTGGCGGCCGAGATCGCGCCGGATTATTTCGACCCGCTCGCCGTCGAGCCGCAGCAGGCCCGCGACGTGGCGCGCTGGCGCAAGGCGCGGCGCGAGGAGTTGCTGGGCCGCCGCGCGGCGCTGAGCGTCGCCCAGCGGCAGGCAGTGGCCGAGGCCATCGGCGGCGCGCTGGACGCGCTGCTGGCCGCGCGGCTGCCGGAGCTGCGCGGCCGGGTGGTCGCCGGCTATTGGCCGATCCGGTCCGAGCCGGATCTGCGCCCCTGGCTGGCCCGCCTGCACGACCGCGGCGCCGTGCTGGCCCTGCCGGTGGTCGAGCGCCCTGCCAGCCCGCTGGCCTTTCACCGCTGGAGCCCCGGGGCGCCGATGCGCCGCGGCCATTGGAACATTCCGGTCCCCGCCTCGGCCGAGACGGTGGAGCCGGACGTGGTGCTGGCCCCGCTGGTGGGCTGGGACGGCCGGGGCTATCGGCTGGGCTATGGCGGCGGCTATTTCGACCGGACGCTGGCGTCGCGGCGGCCGCTGGCGGTCGGCACCGGCCTGCAATCCGCCCGCCTGGCGACGATCTATCCGCAGCCCCATGACATCCCGCTGGCGGCCATCGTCACCGAAACCGGCCTGCAATACGACGGCGCTGCCCCGGCGGGCCGCTGACCGCCAAATCGCAAAAGGTCTTGTTCAGGATATTGAGCAAGGCCGATTGAAAACCCCGCTGCCTTGCCCTATGGCTTTCCGGGCCGGCCGCAACAGCGGCGCAGCACCGGCGCAACTCCAGCAGGTGGGACAAGATGAGCTATCCGGATACGCAGCTTTTGATCGACGGAATCTGGCGCCCGGCGCGGGACGGGCGCAGCCTGCCGGTGCTGAACCCGGCCACCGGGGCCGAGATCGGCCGTGTCGCCCATGCCGGTATCGCCGATCTGGACGAGGCGCTGGCCGCCGCCGGCCGCGCCTTCGCGGATTGGAAGCGCAGCTCTCCGCTGCATCGCTCGGACCTGATGCGCAAGGCCGCGGCGCTGCTGCGCGAGCGGGCCGAGCCCATCGCCGCGCTGATGGTGGCCGAACAGGGCAAGCCGCTGGCGCAGGCGCGGATCGAGACCCTGGCCGGGGCCGAGATCATCGAGTGGTTCGCCGAAGAGGCGCGCCGCACCTATGGCCAGGTCATCCCGCCCCGCGTGCCGGGCGTCACCCAGCTGACCGTCAAGGAACCGCTGGGCCCGGTCGCCGCCTTCACCCCGTGGAATTTCCCGATCAATCAGGCGGTTCGCAAGGTTTCCGCCGCGCTGGCGGCAGGCTGCACCATCATCGTCAAGGCGCCCGAGGAAACCCCGGCCTCGCCGGCCGAACTGATCCGCTGCTTTGCCGATGCCGGCCTGCCGGCGGGGGTGGTGAACCTGGTCTATGGCGATCCGGCCGAAATCTCGGGCTACCTGATTCCGCATCCGGTGATCCGCAAGGTGTCCTTCACCGGCTCGACGGCGGTGGGCAAGCAGCTGGCGGCGCTGGCGGGGCTGCACATGAAGCCGGCGACCATGGAGCTGGGCGGCCACGCGCCGGTGCTGGTCTTCGACGATGCCGATGTCGATGCGGCGGTGGCGGCCATGGCGGCCGCGAAACTGCGCAATGCCGGGCAGGTCTGCATCTCGCCCACCCGCTTCCTGGTGCAAGAGGCGGTGGCGGACCGCTTCACCGAAGGTTTCACCGCCGCACTGGCAGCCGCCAAGGTAGGGCCGGGCATGGACTCGGACAGCGCCATGGGGCCGCTGGCCAACGAGCGCCGAATCCCCGCCATCGAGCGGCTGATCCGCGACGCGCTGGACCGCGGCGCGCGACTGGCGACCGGCGGGGCGCGGATCGGCAACGAGGGCTGGTTCTTTGCCCCGACCGTGCTGACCGATGTGTCGGCGGATGCGGCGGTGATGAACGAGGAACCCTTCGGCCCCATCGCCGTGGTCAACCGGTTCCGCAGCGACGACGAAGCCTTTGCCGAGGCGAACCGGCTGCCCTATGGCCTGGCCGCCTATGCCTGGACCGGCAGCTCGGCCCGGGTGCAGCGGTTGCAGGACGAGATCCAGGCCGGGATGCTGACCATCAACCATATCGGCCTGTCGCTGCCGGAATTGCCCTTCGGCGGCATCGGCGATTCCGGCATGGGGACCGAGGGCGGCTCCGAGGCGATCGGCGCCTATCTGCAGACCCGCTTCGTCACCCGCAGGGGTTAGAAATCAGGGGCTAGAGATAGGGCGGCGTGCAGGCCGAGACCACCACCGCCTCGCGGTCCGAGATGTTGCGGAAGCGATGCGGCTGGGTCGAGGCGAAAAGATAGCTGTCGCCGGCCTTCAGCACCCGGCTCTGGTCGGCCACGGTCAGCTCGATCTCGCCGGCGATGACGATGCCGCCCTCGCTGCCGTGATGGGCCAGCATGGTCTCGCCGGTATCGGCGCCCGGCTCATAGCGTTCGTGCAGGATCTGCAGGTTGTGCAGCCGCGCGTCGCCGACCTGGCGCAGGGTCATGCGCCCGACCGGCCCCTGCGCGGCGGAATAAAGCCGCGAGGTCAGGTCGCGCAGCTCGGCCGGGGTGAAAAAGGGTTGCGGGCTTTGCGGCAGGTCCGGCTCGAAGAACTCGGACATGGTGACGCCCAGCCCGCCAAGGATCTTGCGCAGCGAGGCGACCGAGGGGCTGGAGCGCCCGGTCTCGATCATCGAGATCTGGCCATGCGGCACGCCCGAAGCCTCGGCCAGCTGCCGCTGCGACATGTTTGCCGCGCTGCGCAGCTCTTTCAGCCGCGCGCCCACGTCGAAATCGCTCATCCTTGCCCCGATGCCGTTTTGCGGCAGGTTATCAGGGCCGGGGGTTGCGCACCAGTTCCGCATCCTGCCGCAGATCGAAGAAAGTCATTGCTCAATATATTGAGCATCGTGTAAGCCGATTCCATCAGCATGGAGGTCTGCACATGGAATCGAAGCAGTTGATCGAGCGGCGCAAGGCGGCGGTGGCGCGGGGTGTCGGCACGCGGGACATCTATGCCGTCCGGGCCGAGAATGCCGAGCTCTGGACCGCCGAGGGCCGGCGGATGCTGGATTTCGCCGCCGGCATCGCGGTGAACAATACCGGCCATCGCCATCCCCGGGTGATCGAGGCGGTGCAGCGCCAGATGCAGGACTTCACCCATACCTGCTTCCATGTCGCGCCCTATGAATCCTATGTCGCCCTGGCCGAGCGGCTGAACGCGCTGACCCCGGGCGATTTCGCGAAAAAGACCATGTTCGCCACCACCGGCGCCGAGGCGGTGGAAAATGCGGTGAAGATGGCGCGGGCCTTTACCGGGCGCTCGGGCGTGATCGCCTTCAACGGCGCTTTCCATGGCCGCACGCTTCTGGGCATGGCGCTGACCGGCAAGGTGGCGCCCTACAAGGCCGGTTTCGGCGCCATGCCGCCCGAGATCCACCACGCGATCTTCCCCAACGCCATGGCCGGCGTGTCGGTCGCGCAGGCGATTGCGCATCTGGAGACGCTGCTGGCCTCGTCCATCGACCCCCGGCGGGTGGCGGCGATCGTCGTCGAGCCGGTGCAGGGCGAGGGCGGCTTCAACTTCGCCCCGCCCGAATTCCTGGCCGCGCTGCGCCGCATCTGCGACAGCCACGGCATCGTGCTGATCGGCGACGAGATCCAGGCCGGCATGGCCCGCACCGGCCGCATGTTCGGGTTCCAGCATTCCGGCGTCGCGCCCGACCTGGTGACCATGGCCAAGGGGCTGGCCGGGGGCTTTCCGCTGTCCGCCGTCACCGGCCGGGCCGAGATCGTGGACGCGCCCGCGCCGGGCGGGCTGGGCGGCACCTATGCCGGCAACCCGCTGGCCATCGCCGCCGCGCTGGCGGTGCTGGAGGTGATCGAGGACGAAGACCTTTGCGCCCGCGCCGAGGAAATCGGCTCGGCCATCCGCGCGCGCCTGCAAAAGCTGGCGGGGAGCTTCCCGGCCATCGGCGATGTGCGCGGCCTTGGCGCGATGAATGCCTTCGAGCTGGTGCAGGCCGGCGACCGCAGCCAGCCCGACGCGCAACTGACCGCCGCCATCGTGGCCGAGGCCGAGGCGCGCGGGCTGATCCTGCTGTCCTGCGGCACGCGCTACAACGTCATCCGCCTGCTGCCGCCGCTGACCATTCCCGACGCGCAGCTGTCCGAGGCGCTGGAGATTCTGGAAGCGGCCATCGAGGCGGCGCTGGTCCCGGCCTGAAGGCGGGACGGCCCCTATCCCATGCCGTCCTGCGCCATGCGGGCGGCGAGCCAGTCGCAAAAGGCGGCCAGCGGCTTCAGCCCGGCCTTGCGCGCCGGCCAGGCCAGCCAATAGGCGCCGCTGCCCGGCACGCCCTGCCGCAGCACCGGCGCCAGCCGGCCCTCGGCGATCTCGACCCGGGCCAGGTAATCGGGCAGAAGCGCGATCCCCAGCCCCGAGATCGCCGCCTGGATCATCATCGAGAACTGGTCCATCATCATCCCGTCCAGCGGCGCCGGCGGCTCGGCCCCTTGTCCCCGGAACCATGCCTGCCAGGCGTCCGGGCGGGTCGGCAATTGAAGCAGCACCATTCCCGCCAGATCGGCGGGCGCCGTTACAGGCCGCCGGGCCAGAAGATCGGGCGAAGCGCAGGCGGTGAGGCGTTCATCGAACAGCTTCAGGTGCTCGGCCCCCGGCCAGTCGTCCCGGCCGTAAAAGATCATCGCGTCAAAGGGTTCCTCGTCGAAGCTGAAGCGGCGGAAGCGGGTGGTCAGGTTGATCGACACCCCCGGATGGGCCGACAGGAAATCCGGCAGCCGCGGCGCCAGCCAGCGCGTGGCAAAGGTCGGCAGCACGGCCAGGTCCAGGCTGCCGCCGTCGGGATTGGCGATCAGCGACATGCTGCCGCGCTGGATCAGGTCGAGCGCGGCGGAAATGTCGCGGAAATACCGCTCGGCCGCCTCGGTCGGGGTCAGGCGCTTCTTGTGGCGGATGAACAGTTCCTGCCCCAGCTGCGCCTCCAGGCTTTGCAGCAGCCGGCTGACCGTGCTTTGCGTCAGCCCCAGGTCCTGCGCCGCGCCGGTGACCGAGCCGGTGCGCATCGCGTCGAAGGCCAGCAGCAGGCTGAGGTTCGGAAGAAAGCGCCTGTGCCGCAAGAACATTCACCCCGTGCATGAAGTAATGAGGATTATCCATTTTCCGGCCTGGTTTGAAAGCGGTAATGAATGATCCGACAGCATCAGCGCATGAGGCATGACGTGACGACGAAATCGCACAAGGGCAGCCCTTTCTCGTGGTCCGACCCGTTCCTGCTTGAGGATCAGCTGACCGAGGAAGAGCGGATGATCCGCGACACCGCCGCGGCCTTCGCCGCCGACCGGCTGGCGCCGCGCGTCGAGGCCGCCTATCTGAACGAGGAAACCGATCCCGAGATATTCCGCGAAATGGGCGCCTCGGGCCTGCTGGGCGTCACCGTGGACGAGGCCTATGGCGGCGTCGGTGCCTCTTACGTCGCCTATGGCCTGGTCGCGCGCGAGATCGAGCGCATCGATTCGGGCTATCGCTCGATGGCCTCGGTGCAAAGCTCGCTGGTGATGTTCCCGATCGAGGCTTATGGCAGCGAAGAGCAGAAGCAGAAATACCTGCCGAAACTGGCCTCGGGCGAGTTCATCGGCTGCTTCGGCCTGACCGAGCCCGACGCGGGCTCCGACCCCGGCGGCATGCGCACCGTGGCCCGCAAGACCGGGGGCGGCTATGTGCTGAACGGGTCCAAGATGTGGATCTCGAACGCGCCCATCGCCGATGTCTTCGTGGTCTGGGCCAAGTCCGAGGCGCATGGCGGCAAGGTGCGCGGCTTCGTGCTGGACAAGGGCACGCCCGGCCTTTCGGCGCCCAAGATCGAGGGCAAGCTGAGCCTGCGCGCCTCGATCACCGGCGAGATCGTGATGGAGAATGTCGAGGTCGGCGAGGAGGCGCTGCTTCCGAACATCGAGGGCATGGGCGGTCCCTTCGGCTGCCTGAACCGCGCGCGCTACGGCATCAGCTGGGGCGCCATGGGCGCGGCCGAGGATTGCTGGTTCCGCGCCCGGCAATACGGGCTGGATCGCCACCAGTTCAACCGACCGCTGGCCGCGACGCAGCTTTACCAGAAGAAGCTCGCCGACATGCAGACCGAGATCGCCCTGGGCCTGCAAGCCAGCCTGCGCGTCGGGCGGCTTTTCGACGAGGGCAAGTTCGCGCCCGAGATGATCTCCATCGTCAAGCGCAACAATTGCGGCAAGGCGCTGGAGATCGCCCGCCAGGCCCGCGACATGCATGGCGGCAACGGCATCCAGATCGGCTATCACGTCATGCGGCACGCGCAGAACCTGGAGACGGTGAACACCTATGAGGGCACGCATGACGTGCATGCGCTGATCCTGGGCCGGGCGCAGACCGGCATCCAGGCGTTCGCGTGATGGATCAGCCGGCGCTGAAGGGGCTGCGCGTCGTCGAACTGGCGCGCATCCTTGCCGGGCCGTGGATCGGCCAGACGCTGGCCGATCTGGGCGCCGAGGTGATCAAGGTCGAGGCGCCCGAGGGCGACGACACCCGCCGCTGGGGCCCGCCCTTCATCGAGCGGCCGCGTGCAGACGGCACCACCGAACGGGTCGCGGCCTATTTCCATGCCGCCAATCGCGGCAAGCGTTCGGTGACTTGCGACTTCAACGACCCCGCCGACCTGGAGCGGCTGCGGGCGCTGATCGACCAGGCAGACGTGGTGATCGAGAATTTCAAGCTGGGGGGGCTGCGCAAGTTCGGGCTGGACTACCAGACGCTTTCGGCGCGCAATCCGCGGCTGGTCTATGCCTCGATCACCGGCTTCGGGCAGGACGGGCCGCGCGCGGCGCAGCCGGGCTATGATTTCCTGATTCAGGGCATGTCGGGCATCATGGACCTGACCGGCGATCCGCAGGGCGAGCCGCAAAAGGTCGGCGTGGCCTGGATCGACATCTTCACCGGGCTTTACGGGGTGATCGCCGTGCAGGCCGCACTGGCCGAGCGGGCGCGGTCGGGTCTGGGCCAGCATCTGGACCTGTCGCTTCTGGATTGCGGGGTGGCGGTGCTGGCCAACCAGGCAACGAATTACCTGCTTGGCGGCGCGGTGCCGCATCGGCTGGGCAATGCGCATCCGAATATCGTGCCCTATCAGCTTTTCCCGGCCTCGGACGGGCACCTGATCGTCGCCTGCGGCAATGACCGGCAATTCGCGGCGCTGTGCCGGGTGCTGGAAATGCCCGAGCTGGCGGCAGAGCCGGATTTTGCCACCAACCCCGGCCGGGTGGCGAACCGCGCGCGGCTGGTGCCGCTGCTGGCGCAGGCCACGCGCCGCTTTACCCGCGCCGCGCTGATCGCTGCGCTGGAAGGGGCGGGGGTGCCCGCGGGCCCGGTCAATGACGTGGCCGAGGCCCTGGCCGAACCGCAGGTGCAGGCGCGCGGCCTGCGCATCGCGCCCGAGGGCATCGCCGGGCTGCGCAGCCCGCTGCGCTTCTCGCGCAGCCCGCTGGTGACTGAACGCGCCGCCCCGGCGCTTGGCGAGGGCGACTGGCGCTTTCAGGGCTGAACCCTAGCCCTGCCGCCCCGCGCGGCAGGCGGCGCGATAGCCGCTGGGGGTCTGGCCGAACATGGCCCGGAACAGCCGCGAGAATTGCGCCTGGTCGCTGAAGCCGAAGCGATAGGCGACGGCGGCCAGCGACAGGTCGCCCGGCATCTGCAGCATGTCCCGCGCCGCCTTCAGCCGCGCCTCGCGGATGAATTGCGCCACCGTGGTCCCGGTATCGCCGAACAGGTCGTGCAGATAGCGTTTCGAGATGCCGCAGGCCGCCGCCACCGTCTCGGGCGACAGGGCCGGATCGGTCAGGCTGCGCAGGATCGCGTCCTGCGCGCGCTTCAGATGCGCGGCGCGGACCGCCGTGGCGGCGCCGCCGTCGGTTTCCGCCTGCCGGTCCAGCGCCAGCGCCAGCAACTCGATCAGGTGCCGGCCCAGCACGTCTGCCGCCGCGGAATCGGCGGGCATGGCATGGGCGCGGCGCACCGTCTCGGCGAACAGACCGCCCAAGCCCTCGCGCCCGTCGAAGACCGTGGCGCAAAGCCGGTCCGGCTGGCGCAGCCTTTCGGCCAGCGCGCTGCGGGCGATCTTCATCACCAGCAGGTCGTTGCGCGCCTGATAGGCGAAGCGATAGGGCTCGTCGCCGCGCTCGATGAGGAAGCCGCCGGGGGCGCAGGTGATGTCGCGGCCCAGCTGGCGGAACAGCACCGGCGCGAGGCTGGGAATGGTGACCAGGTATTCCTCGGCCTCGCCCTGCCGGATCAGCCCGGGCACCCGCTCATAGCGCGCCGGTTCGGTGCGCAGCCGCGACAGCGACACCGGCCCGGCGCTGCGCCGCTCCAGCCGGCCCTGAAAGGTGGCGGGATCGCGATAGCTCAGCTGCAGCGGGAAATAGGTATCCGCGATGATGGCCGACCAATGCGCCGCGCGTTCGGGCGGCGCGGTCGCGGCGGTGCTGTAGCTTTCCAGGGTCATGATGCGCCTCCCCGCATCGCTTGGGCGATTCGTAGCCTGCCGCGAGCAATCGGGCAAAAGAAAACTGGCGCGAAGGCCGGCGGGCGCCAATCCTGCCGCGCGGATCGGCAAGCCTGCACGGAACGACAAGTTTCTCCGCACCCAGCGCCAAGACCGGGCGCCGCCGCCGCCGCACCATGCTCCGACCGAAAAGATGCCGCGCCAGGCGGCACGCCGCAGGGAGAAGACCATGACCAGCCGTTTCCCGGCTGCCCTGCTGCGCGCGCCCATGCGGCCCAGACAGGGAAACGCCATGACCAGACCCAAACCCGACCCCATCACGCTTTCGGTGGTGCGCGGCGTGCTCGAGACCACGCAGCGCGAGATGACGCTGACGCTGGAACAGACCGCCCGCAGCTCGGTCTTCAACCTCGCGCATGATTATTCGACCGCGCTCTTCAACCACACGCCCGAGATGATCCTGCAGGGCCAGGACATCCCCATCCACCTCGGCAGCCTGATCCCGGCGATGAAATCGGTCGCGGGCTTCTTTCAGGGTGACATCCACGAGGGCGACCTGATCCTGCACAACGACCCGGCCTATGGCGGCAGCCATATCATCGATACCTGCATGTATTACCCGGTCTTCTACCAGGGCGAGCTGGTGTTCTGGACCGTCTGCAAGGGCCACCTGACCGATGTCGGCGGCCCGGTCCCCGCCGGCTACAACCCCAACGCGACCGAGATCTATGCCGAGGGGCTGCGCATCCCGCCGGTCAAGCTCTGGGACCGCGGCAAGCCGCGCCACGACGTGATGAACCTGCTGCTGACCAACATGCGCGCGCGCCGCGACCAGGAGGGCGATTTCAACGCCCTGATCGGCGCCTGCCAGGTTGGCGCCCGCAACCTGGTCCGGCTGATGGACAAATACGGCAAGCAGGTGGTGCAGGACTGCATCGCCGAACTGCTGGACATGGCCGAGGCGCATATGCGCAAGCTCATCGCCCAGGTCCCGGACGGCACCTATACCGGCACGGCGGTGCTCGAGGATGCCGGCCACGGCTTCGGCGACATGGACATCACCGCCACGGTGACGATCCGGGGCGACGGCTGCCACATCGCCATCAGCTCGCCGCCGCAGGTGCCCTATTTCATCAACAGCTACGAAGGCAACAGCCATTCCGGCGTCTATCTGGGCCTGATGATGTTCGCGCAATTGCCGCCGCCCTATAACGAGGGGCTCTATCGCTGCGTGACCACCGACATGGGCCCCAAGGGCACGCTCTGCAACGCGAAATCGCCCGCGCCGCACATGAACTGCACCACCACGCCGATGGAGACGCTGACCGACGCGGTACGGCTGGCCTTCGAACAGGCGGCGCCGGCCAAGGTCTCGGCCAGCTGGGGCCATGCCAATGGCTGCAACATCGCCGGCTGGGACAAGCGCCATGACGAGGAATATGTGACCATGGTGCTGGCCTCGATCATCTCGGGGGCGGGGGCCACGGCCAGCCAGGACGGCTGGCATGCCTGCGGGCCGGAATGCTGCTTCGGCGCGCTGACCTCGGGCGATATCGAGATGCTGGAGCACAGCTATCCGATCATCATCCACCGCTATTCCCTGATGCAGGATTCGGGCGGCGCCGGCCAGTTCCGCGGCGGCTCGGGCACCTGCTGGGAGGTCGAGCCGCTGGACAGCCCGATGACGCTCGTCACCTTCGGCGAGGGCCGCCGCATCCCGGCCATGGGCGCGGCCGGCGCCCGCTCGACCCTGATCCCGCCCAAGGTCGGCCGGCTGGAAGTGACGCGGGGCGGCGAGACGCAGGTCATCACCGAAAACGTCATTGAGACCATCCAGCCCGGCGAGCGCGCCGCGAACCGCAATCCCGGCGGCGGCGGCTACGGCGACCCCTATGCCCGCCCGGTCGAAAAGGTGGTCGAGGATGTCCGAAACGGCCTTGTCAGCCTCGAGGGCGCGCGGCTCGACTATGGCGTCGTCATCGCCGATGCCGCGACCCTCGCCGTCGATCACGCCGCCACCGCCGCCCTGCGCGCTGCATAAGCCCTTCTCTGTTTTCCAAATACCCCGCGGGGGTCCGGGGGCGCGAAGCCCCCGGCGCCGGACCCGCGAACCGCAGCCAAAGATGGAACCCGCCATGAAACACCAATATCGCCTTGGCATCGACGCCGGCGGCACCTTCACCGATTTCATCCTCGCCGACCGCGAGGGGGGCTTGCGCATCTTCAAGGCGCTTTCCACCCCGCAGGACCCGACCCTGGCCATCAGGAACGGCCTGGCCGTGATCGAGGAGGAGACGGGCATCGGCCCGCGCGACCTCGTCTCGAACGCCGACCTGTGCATCAACGGCACCACGGTCGGGCTCAATGCGCTGATTACCCATAGCGGCGCCAGGACCGGGCTGATCGCCACCAAGGGCCACGAGGACAGCATCGAGATCCGCCTCGGCCACAAGGAGGACGGCTATCGCTACGACCCGGACTATCCGCCCGCGACCATGCTGGTGCCGCGCTACCTGCGGCGCGGGATCAGCGAACGGGTGATCTCGACCGGCGCCGTCCACACGCCGCTGAACGAGGACGAAGTGCGCGAGGCCTGCCGGCATTTCCTGCGCGAGGGCGTCGAATCGGTGGCCATCAGCTTCGTCTGGTCGGTGCTGCACCCCGATCACGAACTCCGCGCCGCCGAGATCGTGCGCGAGATGATGCCCGAGGCGCGCCTGACCGTCGGCAGCCAGCTCTATCCGCAGGTGCGCGAATATACCCGCACCTCGACCGCCATCGTGAACGCCTATCTGGCGCCGATCCTGTCGCGCTACGTGCAGGCGGTGGACGGCTATTTCCAAGGCCTCGGCGCGCGTCAGCCGGTGCGCTATTTCCAGTCGAACGGCGGGCTGGCGCTGGGGTCGGTGGTCTCGGACCAGTCGGTCTATGCGATCAATTCCGGCCCCGCCTCGGCGCCGCGCGCGGCGCTCTATCTGGGCGAACCCTACGGGCTTTCGGACATCATCACCGTGGACATGGGCGGGACCAGCTTCGACATCACCCTGACCCGCGACGGGCAGGCCAATGTGTCAAAGAACATCGACTTTCTGCGCTATCGCATTGGTATCCCGATGATTCAGGTGGAAACCCTGGGCGCGGGCGGCGGATCGATCGGCTGGATCGACTCGATGGGGCTGATGCAGATGGGGCCGCAATCGGCGGGCTCGGAACCCGGTCCGGCCTGCTATGGCAAGGGCGGCGAAAGGCCGACCACGACCGACGCGAACCTGGTGCTGGGCTACCTGAATCCCGAGGGCCTGGTCGGCGGCCGCCTGCCGCTCAGCGTCGAGAAGGCGCGCGAGGCGATCCGCAAGCACCTGGCCGAGCCCCTGGGCATCAGCGTCGAGACCGCGGCCTACGGCATGTTCACCATCGTCAACAACAACATGGTGAATGCGATCCGCAGGGTTTCAGTCGAGCGGGGCTACGATCCGCGCGACTTCGTGCTGAACTGCGCCGGCGGCGCCACGGGCGCGCATATCACGGCGCTGGCGCGCGAGATGGGCATCGGCAAGGTGCTGGTCTCCAAGCTCGCCTCGGGGCTTTGCGCCTTCGGGCAGATCATCTCGGACGTGAAATACAACTACATGGCCCCCATCGCCGCGCGGCTGGAAGGGGCCGAGGCGGCCAGGCGGCTGGACGAGACCTTCGCCCGGCTGGAGGAGAAGGGCCGCGCCGACCTGCTGGCCGACGATTTCGCGCCCGACCGGATCGGCATCCGCCGCAGCCTGGACATGCGCTATGTCGGGCAGGTGCATGAATGCACGGTCAGCGTCGATCCCTTCCCGATCGACGAGGCGGCGCTGGAACGCCTCAAGGCCGCCTTCCACGCCCGCCACGAGGAGCTTTACACCTATGCCGAGCCGCACAGCCCGGTCGAGGTGGTGAACGTGGAAAGCGCCATTTCGGGCGCGGTCGAGCGGCCGGCGCGGATGCGCATCGCGCAGGGCGCAGGCGCCCATGCGGCGCTGTCCGGCACGCGCGAGATGATCTTCGACGCCTCGGGCCGCAAGCATGAGACCCCGGTCTATGACGGCGCGAAGCTGGGCGCGGGCGACGTCGTCACCGGCCCGGCGGTCATCCAGGAGGTGACGACCACCATCGTCATCGAGCCGGGCTGGGTCGCAGAACTGGACGGCAACGGCGTCTATGTCGTGACCGTGGCCAGCGCCGCCGGCGCTGCGCCCGAAAGGGCCGCGGCATTGACCGAGGCCTGACCAAGGCCTGACTAAGGCCGCGGCGGGGCCGCGCGAGGCCCCGCCCATCCCAACCAATCACAAGAACCAAACAGGGAGCTTCAGCCATGGCTGGATCTTTGGACAATTCGGAAGACCTGGAATTCTCGGACCGGCCGGTGCCGCGCGACCGGCGCATGGGCCGGCTGCCGCTGACCATGGCCTGGTGGTCGGTCTGCTCGGCCATGTTCTACCTGGTCATCGCCGCCTCGCTGGCGCTGGCCTATGGCGCAAGGAACGCCATCATCGGGCTGGTGCTGTCGGTCCTTGCCTATGCGGCGGTGAACGCGGTGCTGGTGCGGCACGCGATCCGCACCGGGCTCAGCGTCTCGCTGTTCTCGCGCCTCCTTCTGGGCCGCAGCGGGGCGGCGGTGGCGACGCTGATCTTCTTTGCCACCGCCATCTATTACGCGGTGTTCGAGGGCTCGGTCATCGCCGTCGCCCTGCGGGAATATGCCGGCATCTCCTATCCGCTGGCGGCGCTGGTGGTGGCGGTCTATTCGGTGGCGCTGATCTTCGGCTCGATCCAGAACTGGCTGGATAAGTTCAACGGCGTGCTGCTGCCCTTCTACCTGCTGGGGCTGGTTGCCGCGGTGGTGCTGGCGGTGGCGGAATACGGCTATTCGGACGCCTGGCTGAACCTTGGCCCCGAGGGCGGCACGCCCGCCGGCGGCTGGTGGGACTGCTTCACCGCCTATATGGGCGTCTGGATCCTGATGATGTTCACCTATGACTATGCCCGCTTCGGCCGGCCCGAGGATGCGCGCTTCCACGCCATTATCAACTTCGGCGCGCCCTTCTATGCCGTGGCCTTCCTGCTCAACGGCCTTGTCGGCATCTTTCTGGCTGCCAGCTTGCCGACCGAGGGCGGGGTCTCCGAGGTCTCGGTCGTCTTCGCGCTGGTGCAGCTGATGGGCGTGGCGGGCCTCGCCTTCGTCTGGATCTCGCAGACCCGGATCAACACCGCGAACTATTACCTCGCCGCGGTGAACATGGAGAGCTTTGCCGAGACCGCCTTCCGCCTGCACCTGCCGAAATGGGTCTGGGCCTGCGTGGTCGGCGCCATCGCCTATGCGCTGATGCTGGCCGATGTCTTTGCCTATATCCTGCAGGCGCTGGCCTATCAGGGCATCTTCGTCGTGGCCTGGGTCGGCATCGCGCTGGTCCATATCGCGACGGATCGCGGCGCGGGCGACGCCGATCCGGCGCAGGCGCGGGCGGTCAATCCGGCGGGGCTGGGGGCCTGGCTGCTGGCCTCGGGCGCGGGGCTGGCGCTGCATTTCGCCGGCGGCACCGCGGCCTCGCTTTCCGCACCGGCGACCTTCCTGGTCGCGGGCGCCGCCTATGGCGCGCTGGCCGGCCGGGTGGCGGCGCGCCGGGCGCTGTCCTGACGGGGGCACGGGCCGGTTGCGCGCAGCCGGCCTTGCTGTCAGATTCCGCACCAGAGGATGGCGCAAGGGGCAGCGGGATGCGGGGGGCCAGATGCGGATAGAGCCGGCGGCGCACCGGCCGGGGATGGATCGCTGGCGGCTGGCTGCCGGTCTGGCCTGCGTGGCGGCCGTCCTGTGGCTGGGCGCGCAACTCGCCTATCAGCATTATTTCCGCGAGGGCCATGCCCGCGCTGCCACCGCGCTGCGGCTGACGGTGAACGCGCTCAACGCCGATCTGGCGCGCTACGAGGTGGTGCCGCAGCTGGTCGGCGATCTGGACCTGATCCACCAGCTTGCCGCCGATCCCGGCAACGCCGCCCTGCGGCAGGAAACCAACCAGTGGCTGGCCGAGCAGAACGAGGCGGTGCAGGCCTCGGACATCTACCTGATCCTGCCGGACGGCGAGACCATCGCCCATTCCGGCTATCTTGGTCCCTCCAGCTTTGTCGGGCAGAATTTCAGCTATCGGCCCTATGTCATCGACGCCATGGCGGGCCGGCAGGGGCGGTTCTACGGCATCGGCACCACTTCGGGAGTGCGGGGTTATTTCTTCTCGGCCCCGGTGCAGGACGATGCGGGCCGCATCACCGCCGTCGTCGCGGTCAAGATCGGCGTGGACCGGATCGAGGCCTCCTGGCGCGGCAACCAGTATCGCGTGCTGGTGACCGACCCCGAGGGCGCGGCTTTCCTGTCCTCGGAACCGAGCTGGCTTTACCACAGCATCCGGCCGCTGACGCCGGAACGGCTGGCGCGGACCGAATCCTCGCGCCGCTATGCCGGCACGCCGCTGGCCGAGTTTCCGATGCAGCGGCTGGAGCTGCACGGCGTGCCGGTCTTTCGCCTGCCGCCGGCGCTTGGCGACGAGGCCGGGGGCGGCCACGATTATATCGTCGCCTCGGAAGAGATGCCGGGCGCGGGCTGGACCGTGCATGTGCTGCTGGACAGCGCCGAGCTGCGGGCCGAGGCGCGGCTGGCGGTGCTGAGCCTCGCGCTGCTCTTGTCGGTCGCGGGCTTCGGGCTGATGATGTGGCGCCAGCGTCGCGCGCAGGCGGCCGAGCGGCTGGCCATGCAGCAATTCGCCACCGCCGAGCTGGAGCGCCGCGTGGTCGAGCGCACCGCCGATCTGGCGCGGGTGAACGATCAGCTGGAACAGGAAATCGCCGAGCGCCGCGCCACCGAGGCCGAGCTGCGGGCCGCGCAGGCCAGCCTGGTGCAGGTCGGCAAGCTGGCGGCGCTGGGGCAGATGTCCGCCTCGCTCTCGCATGAGATCAACCAGCCGCTGGCGGCGGCGCGCAACTATGCCGACAGCGCGGCGATCCTGATCGAGCGCGGAGAACACGCCCGCGCGCGCGAGAACATCGCCCAGATCCTGCTGCTGGTGGACCGGATGGCCGCCATCGGCAAGCATCTGCGGCACGCGGCAAGAAAGCCCGACGATGTGCTGGGCGCGGTGGCGCTGGCCGGGCTGCTGGAGGAGACGCGCACCATCGTCGCCGCCCGGCTGGCCAGCAGCGGCGCGACGCTCGAACTGGACGTGCCCGCCGACCTGCCGCCGCTGCGGGCGGGGCCGACGCGCTTGCAGCAGGTGCTGGTGAACCTGATCACCAATGCCGCCGACGCGGTCGAGGGCGGCGCGGATCGCCGCATCACGCTTTCGGCGCGGGCCGAGGGCGGGCGCATCGCCATCCGGGTGCGCGACCGCGGGCCGGGCGTGCCCGATGCCATCGCCGCGCGCATCTTCGACCCGTTCTATACCACCAAGGGCATGGGGGCGGGGCTGGGGCTCGGCCTGTCGATCACCGCCAATATCGTGCGCGATTTCGGCGGCGAGATCGCCTGCCGCAACATGGACCCCGGCGCCGAGTTCCGCGTGATCCTGCCCGCCGCCGGCGCCGCCGAGGCCGCCGCATGACCCCGCGCGTGCTTCTGGTCGAGGATGACGAGCAGATGCGCAGCTCGACCGCGCAGGCGCTGGAACTGGCGGGTTTCACCGTCGAGGCGCTGGCCTCGGGCGAGGAGGCGCTGGCGCTGGCCGGTTCGGGCTTTGCCGGCGCGGTGGTCAGCGACATCCGCATGCCGGGCATGGACGGGATGACGCTTCTGGGCCGGCTGCACGAGGTCGATCCCGAGATCCCGGTGATCCTGGTCACCGGCCATGCCGAGGTGCCGCTGGCGGTCGAGGCGATCCGCGGCGGTGCCTATGACTTCATCGAAAAGCCCTTCGTCGTGCAGGAACTGGCCACGGTGATCCGCCGCGCCATCGACCACCGCGGGCTGGTGCTGGAGAACCGCCGGCTGCGCGCCGTCGCCGGCAAGCGCGACGATGTCGAGGCGCGGCTGCCGGGCCGCACCCAGGTCATGGTCGACCTGCGCTATCGGCTGCGTGCTATCGGCGCCTCGGATGCCGATACGCTGATCATCGGTCCGACCGGCGCCGGGAAAGAGGTGGTGGCGCGCACGCTGCACGACATTTCGGCCCGCGCCGGCCGGCCCTTCATCGCCATCAACTGCGCCGCCCTGCCCGAGGCGCTGATCGAATCCGAGCTGTTCGGCCATGAGCCGGGCGCCTTTCCCGGCGCGCTGCGGCCGCGATACGGCAAGTTCGAACATGCGCGCGGCGGCACCGTGCTGCTGGACGAGATCGGCTCGATGCCGCCGGATCTGCAGGCCAAGCTGCTGCGCGTGCTGCAGGAGCGGACGATCACCCGGCTCGGCTCGAACGACCCGGTGGCCCTTGACGTGCGCTTCGTCGCCGTCAGCAAGGTGGATCTGGAGGAGCTGGTCGCGCAGGGCCGTTTCCGCGAGGACCTGTTCTGGCGGCTGAACGTCGCGGTGCTGCATGTCCCGCCGCTTTCGGCCCGGCGCGAGGACATTCCGCTGCTGTTCCTGCAATTGCTGCGCGAGGCGGCCGCGCGCCACAACATCCCCGAGCGCGAGGCGCCCGCCGCCTTCCTGTCGGGCCTTGCCGCCAAGGAATGGCCGGGCAATGTGCGCGAGCTGCGCAACCTGGCCGAGCGTTTCGTGCTGGGGCTGGAAGGGGCCGAGATCGGTCCCGCGCAGGGCGCGCGCCTGTCCGACCGGGTGGCCGAGTTCGAGCGCAGCCTGATCGCCGGCACCATCGCCGCCCATGGCGGCAAGCTGCGCCCGGTCTACGAGACGCTGGGCATCTCGCGCAAGACGCTCTACGAGAAGATGCAGAAATACGGGCTGGACCGCCGCCTGATCCTGGACGCCGCCGAGGACGATGCCGGTTGAACAGGCGTATGGGTGGAAATCCACCCATCATTCGCGCGCCATGTTACCTTTTCCACCCATTTTTGACCCATCCGTGCGATTATCGCGGGGTGCGGTTCGTTTTTGATTTGTGCCAGAGGCGCAAGCGATCGCACCTTTTGTCCAGTGGCCGCGTCGAGGAGGACGTCGGCCGAAGTCAGAATTCTTGGGAGGGGATATGGCTTATCCAAAGCTTCTCGGCGCGCTTTGCGCCACGACGATGCTGATCGCGCCGGCCTTTGCGCAGGACTGGCCGCAGCGCCAGATCACCATGGTGGTGCCTTTCGCCGCCGGCGGGCCGACCGATACGGTGGCGCGCATGGTGGCCGAGCGCATGTCGGCCGACCTGGGCCAGCAGATCATCGTCGAGAATATCGGCGGCGCCGGCGGCACGCTGGGCGCCGGCAACGTCGCCAAGGCCGATCCGGACGGCTATACGGTGCTGCTGCACCATATCGGCATGGCGACCTCGGCCACGCTTTACCGCAACCTGGCCTATGACACGCTGAACGCCTTCGACTATGTCGGCCTTGTCACCGAGGTGCCGATGGTCGTCGTCGCCCGCAAGGATTTCGAGCCGGACGACTTCACCGCCTTCATCTCTTACGTCAAGGACAATGCCGACAACCTGACGCTGGCCAATGCCGGCATCGGCTCGGCCTCGCATCTGTGCGGCATGATGCTGATGTCGGCGCTGGAGGCGCCGCTGGTGACGGTCCCCTACAAGGGCACCGGCCCGGCGATGACCGACCTGCTGGGCGGGCAGACCGACATCATGTGCGACCAGACCACCAACACCACGCAGCAGATCAAGGGCGGCACGATCAAGGCCTATGCCGTGACCACGCCCGAGCGGCTGGAGCTGTTCCCGGACCTGCCCACGGCGATGGAAAGCGGGCTCGAAGGCTTCGACGTCTCGATCTGGCACGGCATCTATACCCCAAAGGGGACGCCGGCCGAGGTGAACGAGCGGCTGTCGCAATCGCTGCAATCGGCGCTGGCCGACGAGGGGGTCGTGAAGGCCATGGCCGACCTGGGCACGTCGCCTTCGCCGGCCGAGGATGCGACGCCCGCGGCGCTTCAGGCCAAGCTCGAGGCCGAGATCGCCCGCTGGAAGCCGGTGATCGAGGCCGCGGGCGTCTACGCCGACTGAACCGGCGCGCGCCCCGCCGCCCGCGATGCGCGGCGGGGCCTGCTGCAAGCAGGGGGGAAACACATGTCCACGAAACCCAAGGACGGGACCGACATCGCCGCCGGGCTGCTCTTGATGGCGGCGGCGGGGTTCTTCGGCTGGCAGACGACGGGGCTGGAGATCGGCACATCGCTGCGCATGGGACCCGGCTATTTCCCGATGGTGCTGTCGGGGATCCTGTTCCTCTTGGGGCTGATCGTCTTTCTGCGCGCCTTCGGCCGCGAGGATGACGAGCCCTTCGGCAAGGTCGCCTGGCGCGGCATCCTGTTCATCCTGCCGGCGCCGATCTTCTTCGGCCTGACCGTGCGCGGCCTGGGCTTCGTGCCGGCGCTGTTCCTGACCACGCTGATCGCCTCGCAGGCCTCGGTGCGGATGCGGCCGCTGGCGGCGCTGATCCTGGCGGTGGCGGTGACGCTCCTGTCCACGCTCATCTTCAGCTACGGGCTCGGCCTGCCGTTCCGGCGCTTCGGCCCCTGGGTCCAGTTCTAGAAAGGGGGCGGCATGGATCTTCTCAGCAATCTCGCGCTCGGCTTCTCGGTCGCCTCGTCGCTGGCGAACCTGGCCTTCTGCCTGATCGGCGTGCTGCTGGGCACGCTGATCGGCGTGCTGCCGGGCATCGGCGCCACGGCGACCATCGCCATGCTTTTGCCGATCACCTTCCAGCTTGAGCCGGTCAGCTCGCTCATCATGCTGGCGGGGATCTATTACGGCGCGCAATACGGCGGCTCGACCACGGCGATCCTGATCAACATGCCGGGCGAAAGCTCGTCCGCCGTGACCGCCATCGACGGCTACCAGATGGCGCGCAAGGGCCGCGCCGGCACGGCGCTGGCCACGGCGGCGCTGGGGTCGTTCTTTGCCGGGACCGTCGCGACCTTCCTGGTCGCGATCTTCGCCCCGCCGCTGACCGCGGTGGCGCTGAAATTCGGCGCGGCCGAGTATTTCAGCCTGATGGTCATGGGCCTGGTCATGTCGGTGGCGCTGGCGCATGGCTCGGTCCTGAAGGCGCTGGCCATGGTGGTGCTGGGTCTGCTTCTGGGCATCGTCGGCACCGACATCTATACCGGCGCGCCGCGCTTCACCCTGGGCATCACGCAATATGCCGACGGGCTGAACTTCGTCGCCGTCGCGGTGGGCGTCTTCGGCATCGCCGAGATCCTGCGCAACCTCGAGGACGAGCATGACCGAGAGGTGATGACCAAAAACATCAGCCGCCTGTTTCCCACCCGCGAGGAGTTCAGGCAGATGATCGGCCCGGTCCTGCGCGGCACCGGCGTCGGCTCGGTCCTGGGCATCCTGCCGGGCGGCGGCGCGATCCTGGCCAGCTTCGCCTCATACACGATCGAGAAGAAGGTCTCGGCCCGCCCGCAGGAGTTCGGCAAGGGCGCGCTGGCCGGCGTCGCCGGCCCGGAAAGCGCCAACAATGCCGGGGCGCAGACCTCGTTCATCCCGCTGCTGACGCTGGGCATTCCGGCGAACCCGGTCATGGCGCTGATGATCGGCGCGATGATCATCCAGGGCATCGTGCCGGGGCCGAACGTGGTCAGCGAACAGCCGGCGCTGTTCTGGGGCATCATCGCCAGCATGTGGATCGGCAACCTGATGCTGGTGATCCTGAACCTGCCGCTGATCGGGCTGTGGGTCAGGCTGCTGACCGTGCCTTACTATGTGCTGTTCCCGATCATCATGGCAATGTGCTCGATCGGGGTCTATTCGGTGGCCTCGAACACCTATGACCTCTATGCCGTCGCCTTCTTCGGGCTTCTGGGCTATGTCATGTCCAAGCTGCGCTGCGAGCCGGCGCCCCTGCTGCTGGGCTTCGTCCTGGGTCCGCTGCTGGAAGAGAACCTGCGCCGGGCGATGATCCTGTCGCGGGGCGATCCCATGACCTTCCTGACCCGTCCGATCAGCGCCACCCTGCTTGGCCTGTCGCTGGTCGTGCTGGTGCTGGTCTTCCTGCCGCAGATCCGCAAGCGCCGGGACGAGGTCTTTACCGAAAGCGATGCGTAAGACATTCAACAGAGAGGAAACCATGACCGCATCCATCACCCGCCGCCTGCTGCTGGGCGCCGCCATGGCGCTTGGCCTCGCAGGTGCCGCCGCCGCCGAATACCCCGAGCGGCCGATCACCCTGGTGATCCCCTTCGCCGCCGGCGGCTCGACCGACGTGGTCGGCCGCATCGTCGCCGACCGCATGAGCCAGGAACTGGGCCAGCAGGTCATCGTGCAGAACGTCGGCGGCGCCGGCGGCAGCCTGGGCGCCGCCCAGGTCGCCAAGGCCGACCCGGACGGCTATACGATCCTGATGGCGACGGTCGCCACCCATGCGCTGAACCCGCTGATCCTGAAGCAGAAACCCTATGACCCGGTCGCGGACTTCGCGCCGGTCTCGCTGCTGGTGCTGGTGCCGAACGTGCTGGCGGTGAACCCCGAACTGCCGGTCAATACCGTGCAGGAGCTGATCGACCTGTCCAAGACCGAGCCGCTGGCCTATGCCTCGTCCGGCAACGGCACGCCGCTGCACCTGTCGGGCGAACTGTTCAAGGCCATGGCCGGGATCGAGCTGACGCATATCCCCTACAAGGGCTCGGGTCCGGCGCTGACCGACGTGCTGGGCAACCAGGTGCCGATCATCTTCGACAACCTGCCCTCGGCCTCCGGCCATATCGCCAGCGGCAAGCTGCGGGCGCTTGGCGTGACCACGGCGGAACGCGCGCCCAGCTTCCCCGACATCCCGGCCATTGCCGAGACCCTGCCGGGATACGAGACCTATACCTGGAACGCGCTTTTCGCCCCTGCCGGCACGCCGCCCGAGGCCATCGAGGCGCTGAACAAGGCCGCGCTGGCCGCCATGGCCGACCCGGCCGTGGCCGAGCGGATGAAGGAGTTTTCCGCCACCATCGTCGCCTCGACGCCCGAGGAACTGGCCGAGCACGTCACGGCCGAGATGGCGAAATGGGAGCCGGTGGTGCGCGATGCCAATGTAACCCTGGACTGACGGACCATCGAAAAGGGGATCAAAAGGCCGGGCCGCGACCCGGCCTTTTTCGCGCGGCCTAGCTGCCCGCTGCGGGTGCGGATTTCCGTACGCCCGCCGCGCCGGCCGCCCGCGTGCCGGCGCCGCCGCCGTTCAGCCGGCGCAGCGACAGGTCCAGCCGCGCCTCGGCCTCGCGGATCTCGCGGCTGGCCTGGCGCAGATAGCCGATATGCTCCTCGGCTGCCCGCCGCGCCGCGCCGGCATCCCGGGCGATGATGGCTTCGGCAATGGCGCGGTGCTGCCGGCGCAGCAGCTCGCGGATGGCCGGCACCGCGAACAGCCGGCTGCGGTTCTGCATCACGTCCGAACGCAGCACCCCCGCCAGCGCCTGCATGATCTGGAGCAGCGTCAGGTTGTGGCTGGCCTCGTAGATCAGCAGATGCAGCTCGGCATCCGCCTCGGCCTCTTCCTCGGCATCGGCGCGGGCATGGGCGTGGTCCATGCGGTCGAGGCAGTCGCGGATGCGCGCCAGCTCCACCTCGGTGGCGCGCCCTGCCGCCAGTGCCGCGGCGGCGCTTTCGACGATGCCGCGGAACTCAAGGTAATCGTCGGCGGTCTCGGCATGGCGGGCCAGCATGGCGATCAGCGGATCGGCGATCGCCACCGCGCCAAGCTGTGCCACCTTGGTGCCACGCCCGCCGGCGCTGGTCAGAAGCCCGCGTTCCTCCAGGATCTTCAGCCCGTCGCGCAGGGTCGAGCGCGAGACGTTCAGCCGCTCGGCCAGCTCGCGCTCGGGCAAGAGCCGCTCCTCGGGACGCAGCGACCCTTCGAGGATCAGCGATTCGATATGCTGGGCCACGGCCTCGGCGGCGCGTTGGGATTTCACGGAAGCGTCGGTCATGGGCGCTCATGCGGTTGTCGGACTTGCGCCATGTAAGCATAGGGCAGGCTGTCGGTCCAGAAAAATACCGATTGACGAATATGGTCTGAAAATTATACCAAGAAGAAGAGGCAGGCCCCGCGCCTGCCGCCTGACCAAGGGAGGAGAGCTTGTCCGGTATCGCCATGCCCCAGCCCGATGCGGGCATCATTGCGCGCGCGCCGCAGATCGTCGCGGCCCTGCGCGAGGTGCTGCCCGCGGATGCCGTGATCTGGGACCCCGAGGAGACGCGCGCCTATGAATGCGACGCGCTGACCGCCTATCGCTGTCCGCCTTTGGCGGTGGTGCTGCCGCGCACGACCGAAGAGGTCGCTGCCGCCATGCGCATCTGCCACGAAATGCGCGTGCCGGTGGTGCCGCGCGGCGCGGGAACCTCGCTGGCCGGGGGGGCGCTGCCCACGGCGGATTCGGTCATCATCGCCACTCTGCGCCTGCGCGAGGTGCTGGAGATCGACACCGCGAACCGCTTCATCCGCGTGCAGACCGGCGTGACCAACCTGTCGGTCAGCGCCGAGCTGGAGCCGCAGGGCTTCTTCTATGCGCCCGACCCGTCCTCGCAGCTGGCCTGCACCATTGCGGGCAATATCGCGATGAACTCGGGCGGGGCGCATTGCCTGAAATACGGCGTCACCACCAACAACCTGATGGGCGCCACGGTGGTGCTGCCGACCGGCGAGGTGGTCGAGCTGGGCGGGCCGGAAATGGGGCCGACGGGCCTGGACCTGATGGGGCTTCTGTGTGGTTCGGAAGGCCAGCTCGGCATCGTGACCGAGGCCACCTTGCGTATCCTGCCGCGGCCCGAGGGCGCGCGCCCGGTGCTGATCGGCTTCGACGGCGCCGAGGTGGCGGGGGAATGCGTGGCGCGGATCATCCGCTCGGGCGTGCTGCCGGTCGCCATCGAATACATGGACGATGTCTGCCTGCGCGCGGTCGAGGCCTTTGCCCATGCCGGCTATCCCGATTGCGCCGCGGTGCTGATCGTCGAGGTCGAGGGCTCGCCCGCCGAGATCGACCACCAGATCGCCCGCATCCGCGAGATCGCGGGTGCCCTGAACCCGGTCGAGTTCCGCGAAAGCCGCAATGCCGACGAGGCCATGGCGATCTGGAAGGGCCGCAAATCGGCCTTTGGCGCCATGGGCCGGCTGGGCGACTATATCTGCCTGGACGGCACCGTGCCGGTCGGGCAGCTGCCCTATACGCTGAAGATGATCGGGGAACTCTCGCGCCAGCACGGGCTGGAGGTCGCGAATGTCTTTCACGCCGGCGATGGCAACATGCACCCGCTGATCCTGTTCAACGCCAACAAGCCCGGCGACCTGGAACGCGCCGAGGCTTTCGGCAACGACATCCTGCGGCTTTGCGTCGATGTCGGCGGCTGCCTGACCGGCGAGCATGGCGTGGGCATCGAAAAGCGCGACCTGATGGGCAAGCAATATGACGACCCCGACCTGGAGATCCAGATGGCGGTCAAGGACGTTTTCGACCCGCGCTGGCTGCTCAATCCGGCCAAGGTCTTCCCTCTGGATGCAAGCCGGCCCTGGCGCGAGGAGGCAGCCACCCGATGATCCCCGAGACCCCCAGCCGCGCGGGGCTGAACCCCGCCAGCGAGGCCGAGCTTGGCGCCCTGATTGCCGAGCGTTTCGCCGCCCGCCAGCCGCTGCGCCTTGCCGGCGGCGGCACGCGGGTCGAAACCGGGCATCTGCCGGGCGACACCCTCTCGACCGCCGCGATCTCGGGCGTCGTGACCTATGAGCCGGGCGAGATGACGCTGATCGCCCGCGCCGGCACGCCCTTGGACCAGATCGAGGCGATGCTGGCCGCCGAGGGCCAGGCGCTGGCCTTCGAGCCCGCCGACATGCGCGGCGTGCTGGGCTGCAATGGCACGCCGACCATCGGCGGCGTGGTCGCGGCCAATGCCAGCGGGCCGCGCCGGATGCTGGCCGGGGCCTGCCGCGACCACCTTCTGGGCCTGCGCTTCGTCGACGGGCAGGGCAGGGTGCTGAAGAACGGCGGCAGGGTGATGAAGAACGTCACCGGCCTCGATCTGGGCAAGCTCTTTTGCGGCGCGCATGGCACGCTGGGCGTGCTGACCGAAGTGGCGCTGAAGACCCTGCCGCATCTGCCCGACCGCTGCACGCTGGGCTTGCACGGCGTCACGGTCGAGGAGGCGGTGGCGATCTTCTCGGCCGCGCTGGCGACCCCTTTCGAGGTCTCGGGCGCGGCCTTCCGCGACGGCACCGCCTGGCTGCGGGTCGAGGGGCTGGGGCCGCAGATGGATTATCGCCGCGACCGGCTGCTGGCGCTGCTGGCACCGCGCGAGACCGAGCTGCTGGATGCCGAGGCCACCCTGGCCCTGTGGCGCGACCTGCGCGATCTGGCGCACTTCGCCGGCTCGGACGCGCCGCTCTGGCGGGTGCTGGTCAAGCCCACCGACGCACCGGCGACAGTGCGGGCCCTGCAGGCGCTTGGCGGCGAGGCGTCGCTGGACTGGGGCGGCGGGCTGGTCTGGTATTGCGGGCCCGGCGGCGCGCAGGCGGTGCGGCAGGTCGCCCCCCATGCCACGCTGGTGCGGCGCGGCGGGCTCACCGGCCCGGCCTTCCCGCCCGAGGCCCCGGCCGTCGCCCGGCTTTCGGCCGGGCTGCGCCAGAGGTTCGACCCCGCCGGCATCCTCAATCCCGGCCTGATGGATCAGTGACATGCAGACCAATTTCACCGCAGAGCAACTGGCCGATCCCGGCACCGCCCGCGCCAACGAGATCCTGCGCAGCTGCGTCCATTGCGGCTTTTGCACCGCGACCTGCCCGACCTACAAGGTGCTGGGCGACGAGCTGGACAGCCCGCGCGGCCGCATCTACCTGATCAAGGACATGCTGGAGAACGGCAAGGTTCCCGACGCCAAGACCGTCGGCCATATCGACCGTTGCCTGTCCTGTCTGTCCTGCATGACCACCTGCCCCTCGGGCGTGCATTACATGCATCTGGTCGATCACGCCCGCGAATATATCGAGAAGACCTATCGCCGTCCCCTGGGCGAGCGGGCGCTGCGCTGGCTTCTGGCGCGCATCCTGCCCTATCCGGGCCGCTTCCGGCTGGCGCTGATGGGCGCGAAGCTCGCGCGGCCGTTTCGCCGGCTGGTGCCGGATGCGCGGCTGCGGGCCATGCTGGACATGGCGCCCCGCGACATCCCGCCGCCCAGCCTGAACGACCGCCCGCAGGTCTTTGCCGCCGAGGGGCCGCGCCGCAAGCGGGTGGCGCTGCTGATCGGCTGCGCGCAAAGGGCGCTGAACACCGACATCAACGACGCCACCATCCGCCTGCTGCGCCGGCACGGCTGCGAGGTGGTGATCCCGCGCGGCCTGGGCTGCTGCGGCGCGCTGACCCATCACATGGGCAAGACCGACGAAAGCCACGCCATGGCCGCCGCCAATATCCGCGCGCTGATGGCCGAGGTGGCGGGCGAGGGGCTGGACGCCGTGGTCATCAACACCTCGGGCTGCGGCACCACGATCAAGGATTACGGGCATATGTTCGCGCATGACCCGCTGGCGGCCGATGCCGCGCAGGTCGCGGCCTTGGCCAGGGACATCACCGAGGTCATGGCCGATCTGGGCCTGCGCGAGCCCGGCCATGCCGAGCCCTTGCGCGTCGGCTATCACGCCGCCTGTTCGCTGCAGCACGGCCAGCAGATCCGCGCGACGCCGAAGGAGCTGCTGGCCGCCGCCGGCTTCACCGTGCTGGAGCCCAGGGACGCGCATATCTGCTGCGGCTCGGCCGGCACCTACAACCTGATGCAACCGGCGATCTCGGCCGAGTTGAAGCGCCGCAAGGTCGAGACGCTGGAGGCGCTGACCCCCCAGGTCATCAGCGCCGGCAATATCGGCTGCATGATGCAGATCGGCTCGGGCACCGGCGTGCCGGTGGTTCATACGGCCGAGCTGCTCGACTGGGCGACCGGCGGGCCCAAGCCGCGGGCGCTGCAGGACCGGGACGGGGGCGCCTAGCGCAGCGCCTCGACCACCGGCGCTTGCAGCAACAGGTCCGACAGGCAGAGCTGCATGGCCTTCTCCGAGCCCGATGGCCCGGAGGGGGGACGAATTGTCCGGCCTCCAAACGGCGCCTGGCAGGTCAAGCAGTGCGAGGGCGAGGATGCCTTGCCGCCGCTCTGGCGAGCCGGTCTCATAGCGCAGCTCGCGGATGGCGACGGTCGTGCCTTCGCTAGCGGATGTCGCGCAGGCGGAGACAGCTGAAGAAGCCGGTCCGAACCGGCTGGCGACGCGGATCAGACCGGTATGGCCCTTACCTCGGCCGGCTGCCGCATATAGGCCGCCGAAAAATATTCCCCGCCGGGGCGACGATCCGCGGCCCGGCGGCGTTGAGCGGCTGACCGCATCACCTGGGAAAGGAAAAGCGATGACCAAGACCATTCTGGGCCTCGGCGGCAGCCTGCGGCGCGCCTCGTTCAATGCCGGCCTGTTGCGCGCCGCGGCCGAGCTTGCGCCCGAGGGGGTGGAGATCCCGATCGGCGCGATCCGCGACGTGCCGCTTTACGACGGCGACCTGGAGGCCGCATCGGGCCTGCCCGGGCCGGTCCGCGCCCTGCAATCGCAGCTTGCGGCGGCGGACGGGCTGTTGCTGGTCACGCCGGAATACAACAACGGCGTGCCGGGCGTGCTCAAGAACGTCATCGACTGGATGTCGCGCGGCGAGGGGCTGGCGATGTTCGTCGGCAAGCCGGTGGCGGTGATCGGCGCCTCGCCGGGCGGCTTCGGCACCATCCTGGCGCAGAACCACTGGCTGCCGGTGCTGCGGACGCTCAAGACCGAGCTGTGGACCGCCGGGCGGCTGATGGTGTCGCGCGCGGAATCGGTCTTCGACGATCAGGGCAACCTGACCGACGACAAGACCCGCGGACAGCTGCGCAAATTCCTTGCAGGCTTCGCGGCGGAACTGTAGGCGGATCAGCCGAGCCTGCCCTCGCGCATCAGCGCGGCACGGCGCGGGAAATATCATTGCTGCACCTTGCGGAACCGCTGCGCGCCCCTGCGCATCAGCTCCGAGCCGAGCCGAGCTGGATCGGTTCGGGCTGGTCTTGGCCATGGTCTCCTCCTCAGGGGTCTTCGCCGGGCGCGGTGGTGAACAGTTCGGCCCATTCGGGATGGCGAGCATATTGGCCGCGCACATAGCGGCAGAGCGGGATGATGCGGAAACCGTTCTGCCGCGCGTCCTCGAGCATGAACTCCAGCAGGGCACTGGCCACGCCACGGCCGGCCATGGCTTCGGGAACGCCGGTATGGTCGGCGCTGATCACGCCGGGGCCGCGGCGGGTGAAGGTGATCTCTCCCTCGGCAGCGATGCCGGGGAGGCGGGCGACATAGCGGTCGTTCTCTTTGGTCACGGCGATCTTGGTCATCGGGCGCTTCCTCTGCGAAGCCGGCCGCCGGTCCGAGCCGGTCCCGACGAGGATGCCTGCCGCCGCCGGTTCTGTCCAGACGGCGGATTGCGCGATACGGCGTTCGGAAAATCAGAACGGATGATGCCGGGCGGGGTGGGTCCGGAGGGCGACGGCTCTCGGCGGTGGGCTGGCCTTGGGGTGCAGCCTGCTGCGACTGGAGGGCGAGGGGGTATTTGCAGACAAATGCGTCTTATTTTCGATCAGATTCGCGGGCGAAGGTCTCATGTTGTTTTTCGATCATCTTCCGAAGGCGGTATAATATGGGCCAAGAGCGCGGAGAATGCCGCGAGAGCAGTTAAAAACCTTACAACCAAACAGACATAAAGACATGAGCAGGTCCCGAGCCAAAGCTTCCGCCAAGGGTTTGCCCAAAGGAAGGCATTTGCCCGGGGATTTTCCCGCAACATATTGGTGTATAAGAAATATATTCGGATATATGCATATTGTCGCAAGCGAGGCGTTAAAGACAAATTGGATATAATCGCCAACCTGCGTTCAAATACCGCATCCCATGCAATATTTTTCTGTTGACGCTAATGGTGCGCGTTAATAGGTATTAACAACTGCAGGTTTAGTGCAATAAGCACGTAATGCCCAAGATTGTGCGGCCTGTTTTCAGGAATATTTCTATCCGGACGGATAATTGCCATGATTGGAACAAAGATGCGCGCGGCTCTTGCGGGATGCATGGTGCTGGTGCCCTTGGGGGCCTGGGCGCAGACCGCCACGGACAGTTTCGACGTCCGCATCACCATTACCGAGGAATGCCAGGTCATCTCGACCGAGACGCTGGATTTCGGCAATGCGGGCGTGCTGACCGGCAATGTCGACGCCACCGCCTCACTGCAGGTCGCCTGCACCAGCTCGACGCCTTATGACATCGGCCTGGGCGCAGGCGAGGGGGCGGGTGCGACCACCACCACCCGGCAGATGAGCTCGGCCAGCCTGGACACGATCAGCTATCAGCTGTTCCGCGACAGCGGCCGCACCGCCAACTGGGGCGACACGGTGGGCACCGATACCCAGGCCGGGACCGGAACCGGCGCGGCGCAAAGCTTCACCATCTATGGCCGGGTCATCCCCCAGACCACGCCCGCGCCGGGCAGCTATAGCGACAATGTGACGGTGACGGTCACCTATTGAACGGAATGCCGAACATGCTCGACCTGCTTCGTCGCGGCCTTCTGGCCGCCTCGCTGGCGCTTGCGCCCTGCCTTGCCGCCGCCGAGGGGCTGCGGGTGTCCCCCGTGATGCTCGAGGTGCCCGCGCCCGGGGCGGCGACCACGCTGACCCTGCGCAACGAGGGGCGCGAGACGATCACCGTCCAGGCCCGGGCCTTCCGCTGGACGCAATCCGGCGGGCAGGAGCAGCTGCGCCGCGGCGGCGAGGTGGTGGTCAGCCCGCCCGCGACCCGGCTGCCGCCCGGCGCCACCCAGACCATCCGCGTGGTGCGCACCGCAAAATCCCCGGTCAAGGGCGAGGAAGCCTGGCGCATCATCATCAACGAGGTGCCCGACCAGAGCCGCCGCCGCAGCGGCGCGGTCGCCTTCGCCACCGAGCTGCGCATCCCCGTCTTCTTCACCGGCCGCGGGGCCCGCAGCCCCGAGGTCGCCTGGTCGCTGCGCAATTCCGGCGGCGCTACCTTCCTTGTGGCGCAGAACCGCGGCGACACCCGGCTGCGGCTGGCCGATCTGCGCCTGACCGGCGCCAGCGGCGCCTCGGTCTCGCGTCCGGGTCTGGTGGGCTATGTGCTGGGCGGTTCGACCATGCAATGGCCGGTGGCGCAGGCCGGCCGGCTGGGCGGCGGCGCCCGGCTGAGGGCGGCGACCAATCTCGGGGCGCTGGATGCCCGGGTCCCGGCGCGGTAGCCCCGGCAGGGGACACCCGCTGACCCGCAGACTTCTTGTCCTTGCGCTTTGCGCCCTGCTGGCCGGTCCGCTTTCCGCGCAGCAGACGGAGGAAACCGGGCGCGACCTTTATCTGGAGGTCTTCGTCAACGGCCGGCCGATGAACCTGATCACCCGGTTCACCGACCTGGGCGGCGGGGCGCTGTCGGCCGATGCCGACGAGCTGCGCAACAGCGGCGTCCTGCCCGATGCCGCGGCCGTGCGGGGCGAGGTGCGGCTGGACCAGATCCCCGGCCTTGGCTGGCGGCTGGTCGAGCCGGAGCAGACCATCCGCTTCGTCGTTCCCGACGCTCTGCTGGCCCCGCATGTGCTGAGCGCCGCCCCCGATGCCGCGCCGGAAGAAGAGAAAGAGGCCGCGGCCCCGCCGGTCGATCACGGCTACGGGCTGGTGCTGAACTACGGGCTGAACCTCGACGCCTGGCGGGGCGCGCAGGGCCTGGCGGATCGCAGCGTCTCGGGCGGTTTCGACGCGCGGCTGTTCATGCCGCTGGGCGTGCTGACCCACGGTTTCGCCATGGCCGAGGACGAGGCGGGCACGCTGCGCCACCGCCGGCTCGACAGTTACTGGCGCAGCTCCTTTCCCGGTCGTGCGGTGCAGGTGCAGCTGGGCGACATCGCCACGCGCGGTCCCGGCTGGTCCCGGCCGGTGCGGCTGGGCGGGCTGATGGTCGAGCGCAATTTCGGCCTGCGCCCCGATCTGGTCACCCTGCCGCTGCCGGGATTCGAGGGCAGCGCGGCCTTGCCCTCGACGGTCGAGGTCTTTGCCGATTCCATCCGCGCCTATGCCGCCGAGGTTCCGGCCGGCCCGTTCCGCATCGACGACCTGCCGCTGGCCGGCGGCGCGGGCATGGCGCGGGTCGTGGTGCGCGATGTCACCGGGCGCGAGACGCAGATCGACCTGCCCTTCCTGGTCTCGGACGAGCTGCTGCGCCGGGGCATGGCCGATTTCGCGCTGGCCGCGGGCCGGCCGCGGCTGGGCATCGGCACCGGCACCGACCGCTATGCCGAGGGTGTCTTCGGGGC
Source organism: Paracoccus sp. J55 (assembly GCF_000513975.1). NCBI lineage: Bacteria > Pseudomonadati > Pseudomonadota > Alphaproteobacteria > Rhodobacterales > Paracoccaceae > Paracoccus > Paracoccus sp. J55. The sequence continues at coordinate 46,486 of NZ_AZVA01000009.1, read as the reverse complement.
GGCGACGCTGCGCTACGGCCTGACCGACGGACTGACGCTGATGGCCCATGCCGAGGGCGGCGGCGGGCTGGCCATGGGCGGCCTCGGCGCGACCTTCCGCATCGCGCATCTGGGCACCGCCAGCCTGAGCCTGGCGCATAGCCGCTCGGACCGGGGGCAGGGCAGCCTGCTGGACCTTTCGACCCGGCTGAGCTTCGGCCGGACGCAGGTCTCGGGGCGGGTCATGCGGACCAGCGGCGGCTTTGCTGATATCGCCGCGCTGACCGCCGATCCCGACCTGATCGAGCCGGGGCTGGCCGGGTTTCCCCGGCGATTGGCGCAGCTGGCCTTTTCCATGCCCCTGGGGCGGGAACGGGGCAGCGCGGCCAGCCTGTTCCTGTCCGACCTGCGCCATGCGGACGGGCCGGACGAGACCAGCATCGGCGCCTCCTACAACCGGCAGGTCTGGGGCGATGCCAGCCTGACCCTGACCGCGCTGGCGCAGCGCGGCGCGCAGGACGACCGGGTGATCGGCGCGCAGCTGCATGTGCCGCTGGGCGCGCGCCGCGATATCGGGACGATGATCGAGCATCGCCGCGAAGGCTGGCGGCAATACGCCACCGCCAGCGGCCGCAGCGAGAGCCGGGTGCCGGGATGGAGCTGGCGCCTGCAGGCCGACCGGGGCGAGCGCCTTGCCCTGCAGGGCAGCGCCGCGCGCGAAGGCCGGCTGGGCCGCGCGGAAGTCGGCGCCCGCGTGTCGCAGCATGGCCGCGGGCTGGGGCTGCGGCTGGACGGCTCGGTCGTGGTGGCGGGCGGCGGGGTGTTTCTGTCGCGGCGCATCGACGACGCCTTCGCGGTGGTCGATGCCGGCGCGCCGGGCGTCGAGGTCAGCGCCGAGAATCGCCCCGTGGGCCGGACCGGCCGCTCGGGCAAGATCCTGGTGCCGGACCTGCGCGCCTATGAGGCGAACAGCGTCACGATCGACCCGGCCGCCCTGCCGCTGGATGCGGCGGTGGGGGTGACGAAGCAGACGGTGCGTCCCGCCCATCGCGCCGGGGCCCGGGTGGATTTCGGTGTCGAGGCCAGCGCGCGCGAGGCGCTGATCGCTCTGGTCGGCGGTGACGGCCGCCCGCTGGAGGTGGGCGGCCGCGTGGTGCTGAACGGCGCGGATGACGGCGAATTGCTGGTCGGCTTCGACGGCGAGGTCTTTGCGCTGGGACTGCGCGACCGCAACGAGATCCGGATTTCCTATCCCGACGGCCGCAGCTGCGCCGCACAGTTCGACTATGCCGACCAGCCCGGAACCCTGACCGAAATCCGAGGAGTGCCCTGCCTGTGACCCCGCCGCGACTGGCGCCGATGCTGCGCCCGATGCTGTTCGCCCTGCTGCTTCTGCTGGCCTCGGCCGGTCTGGTCCGGGCGCAGAGCTGCAGCTTTTCCGCCACCGATGTCGTGCTGGGTCCGGTCGACGTGCTTGGCGGCGGCCCGACCGATGCGACGGGCAATATCGCCATCAACTGCTCGGCCTTCCTGGGACTCTTGTCCTCGATCGACATGCGCATCCATCTGGGCGAGGGGCTGGGCGGGCTTGGCGGCGGGATGCGGCGCATGACCAGCGCCACCACCTCGACCGGGCTGGGCTACCAGCTGTATCAGGATGCGGCCCGCAGCGTGGTCTTTGGCGGCAGTTACGGCAGCCATGGCGGGCAGCCGCTGCGGCTGACGGGCGCCAGCGTGCTGACGCTGCTGACCGGATCGGGCATGAACGTGCCGGTCCATGCCCGCGTGCCGGGCGGGCAGGGCGGGGTGATGCCGGGCAGCTATGCCTCGGCTTTCTCCCGCAACCCGCTGGACGTGCGGGTGGATTACCGGACCTGCAACATCATCCTGCTTTGCACCGACCGGACGGCGACCTTCAGCTTTACCGTGCGGGCGCAGGTGGTGCCGGACTGCCGGGTCGAGGCGGATGATCTGGATTTCGGCTCGGCCGGGCTGCTGGACCAGCCGGTCGACGCCACCAGCCAGATCCGCGTCACCTGCACAGCCGGGTCGAGCTATCAGCTGGGGCTGGGCTACGGGCTGCAGGGCAATGGCGTGAACGACCGGCAGATGCGCGATCTGGCGGGGAACCGGATCGGCTATCAGCTTTATCGCGACCCCGGCCGGACGCTGGGCTGGGGCCAGCTGGCGGACGGGCTGGCGATGACCGCGGCGGGTTCGGGGGCGGCGCAGGGCTTCACGGTTTTCGGCCGGGTCCCGGCCCAGCCCACGCCGCCGCCCGGCAGCTATTCCGACACGGTGGTGGTGACGGTGACCTATTGAACCGCGCCCGCCGCGCCACGGAGGGCGGGCCGGTCAGCGGTTGCGGCTGTCCACCGGGTAGGCGGTGGTGTAGCGGATGCGCTCCATCGAGAAATGCGAGGTCACGTTCTTGATCGGCACCGCGTCGGTCAGCCGCTTGTAGAACAGGTCGAAGGCCTCCATGCTGGGCACCGCGACGCGCAGCAGGTAGTCCATCTGCCCGGCCATGCGATAGGCCTCCATGATCTCGGGCAGGCCCTCGACGGCGCGGGTGAATTCCTCGCGCCATTCCACGGAATGGTTGGGCGCCTCGATCTCGACGAAGACGATGATGCCGAAGCCCAGCTTGTCCGGGTCGGCCAGCGCCACGCGGCCGGTCAGCACGCCGCTGGCCTCCAGCTTCTGGATGCGCTTCCAGCACGGGGTCTGCGACAGGCCGACCTTGTCGGCGATCTGCGCGATGGGCAGGGTCGCATCCTGCATCAGTTCGGCCACGATCTTGCGGTCGATCAGGTCCAGGTCAGCCATGTTTCCTTCCCTTGTGCAGCCGGCAGAGAGTTCATGCGTTCCTTATGCCGAAGATAAACGATATTGTCTATCTGTTAGATCGTGTATACTGTTGACTTGCGACAGGCAGGCTTTGGCGATTCTTCGACAGGAGGGCCCCGCATGACCATGATCCAGTTTTCCGGCGCCGGGCTGCTGGCCCCGCGGAAGGAAGGCGACCAGCTGTTCGAGGTGCGGCTGATCGACCGCCGCACCGGAGAGGTGCCCCGGGTGAACGGCAAGCCGCTGAGTTTCCTGACCCATGCGCCGCGGCATGCGGCCGCCGAATTGCTGCGCGGCCGCGACCGGACGCTGTGGCGGACCCATGTCGAGCCGGTCGAGCCCCCGCGGCGCGACGGCAGAGGGCCGGGCGATGGCAGGCCCGGCTGAGCGCATCCTCGACCGGGTTTTCCTGCTGACCACCAGCAGGCGGCGGCATCCCGCGCCGGTCGGCGGCGAGTGGTCGGTGCGCGAGGCCGGGCCGCGCTGGTTTGCGCTCTGGTCCGGCGATGCGGCGCGCCTGCGCCGGCTGCGGGTGCTGCTGCTTCCGGCGGATTGGTTGGGGCTGACCGCCGAACAGGACCTGGCGCTGCTGCAGGCCCAGCTGGGGCAGGGTCCATGGCCGGGACAATCGGGCCGGGCGCTGCGCGAGGCGCGTCTGGCCTTGCGCAGGGCGCTTTCACGCGGGGTCTGACCGCCGGGCGGGCGCCGCCGCGGGCAGGCTTTCGGCCAGCCGGGCCGCGACGGCCTCGGCATGGGCGGTGACTTCGGGGATGCCCATCAGCTCGCCGACATGGCCGCGCGCCAGCGGTCCGGCGACCAGCAGGCCGGGCACTGGCCGGCCGTCGCCGCCGACGGCCCGGCAATGATCGGTCACCTCCAGCCCCAGACCCAGCGGGTCGGGGCGGATCAGTCCGGCCCGGGCCATGGCGTCGAGCAGGGCCGAGCTTTGCAGGATATCGCCATGCGCCGGGCCGGTGGTCAGGATCACCGCGTCGAAAAGCTCGCTCTGCGGCGCGACGCGGCGGGCGTGCCAGTCCACCTCGATGCCGCCCGGCGCCTCATGCGCGGCCAGCAGCCGCCCGGAGACGATCCGCAGCCGGTCCTGGGCGATCAGCCGGTCCAGCACCTCCTCGACCTGGGGCGCGATGCGGAAGCGGTGAACGTCCCACCAGACGCGCAGCCAGCGCAGCAGCTTGCCGCGCTCGGCCTGGGGCAGGGCGGCCCAGATCGCCTGGCCGTCGCGACGCACCTGGTCCAGCGCCGCCTGCCAGGGCAGGCCGGCATCGCTGTCGCGCCGCACCGCCTCGCGGATGCGGCGCAGCAGCTCCAGCGCGCTGCGCGCCGGCTTTTCGGCGAAATCCACCGTCGATTCCGGATAGTCGAAAGCATGCCCGCGCGAGCGCAGGCCGCGCCGCGACAGCGCCAGGATGCGGCCGGCAAAGCCCTGCCGGTCGAGGCTGGCGATCACGTCGGCCGAGGTCAGCCCGGTGCCGACCACCAGCACCTGGCGCGCCGATTGCGCCACCGCTGCCAGCTGCCGGCCTTGCCCCGAGGGATCGGCGATCAGCCGCGGCGAATCGCACAGCGCGGCAAGGGCGCGGGGAATGCCGGGCGGCGGATGGCTGGTCGCGATGACCACGCGGTCGGCGGCCAGCTCGCTGCCATCGTCCAGCCGGATGCGGAACCCCGCCTTGCGGACGACCTCGATGGCGCGGGCGCGCAGATGACGGATGCGCCCGGTCGCCAGATAGGGCTGCAGGTTGGCGTTCACGTAATCGGCCACCAGCCGGCGCTGCGGGAACAGCGCCCCGTTCGCGGCCCGGCTGCCCGGGGAAAGCCCGGTGCCGCTGGTCTCGATCCAGTGCTGGAGGCCGCCCTCCTCGGCGCAGTCCATGGTCATGCGCGCGGCGGGGACATTGATGCGATGGCTGGGATCGGCGGTCGAATAGGCCAGGCCCTCGCCCAGCCGGGGACGCGGCTCGATCACCAGGATCGCGGCGGGCGCCGACAGGGCGCGCGCCAGATGCCAGGCGACCGTCGCGCCGCTGAAGCCGCCGCCGATGATCGCCACGACCGGCATGGCCGCGGCCGGCTGGTTCGGGCCCAGATCCTTCATGCGACCTCATCCATCATCGGGTCCGGGACGGCCTGGCCTGCGAGAGGCGCGGCGCCTTCGCCGGCCAGCCGCCAGGCGATCAGCTCGGTAATCGCCAGCTGCCGCAGGCCGTGGCGGCTGGCGAAGGCCTGCAGCGCCGGGCCGCGCATCATGCTGCCGTCGTCGTTGACCAGTTCCGCCAGCACGCCGACGCCGGGCAGGCCCGCGCGGCTGGCCAGCTCCCAGGCGGCCTCGGTGTGGCCGGGCCGGGCCAGCACGCCGCCGGGCTGCGCGCGCAGCGGGAACATGTGGCCGGGCCGGCGCAGGGCCGCCGGATCAGGGTGCCCGACAAGTGTGCGCAGGGTCAGCAGCCGGTCCTGGGCCGAGACGCCGGTGCCGCAGGCCGCCGCGTCGCAGCTGACGGTATAGGCGGTGCCGTTCGGGTCCTGGTTGCCCTGCACCATGGGCGGCAGGTCGAAGCCGGCGCAGCGTGCCGGGTCCATGGCCGCGCAGAGGATGCCGGTGGTGTGGCGCACCATGAAGGCCACCTCGGCCGGCCCCATGGCCGCGGCGGCGCCGATCAGGTCGCCCTCGTTCTCGCGGTCCTCGTCATCGGTGACGATGACCAGCCGCCCGGCGGCGATATCGGCGATAGCGGCCCGCACATGCGCGTCAAGCCGTTCCGGGGTTTTCACGGTCATGGAGACCTCCTGCCTTCGGTTTCGCCAAGGCCGGGCAGCCTTGGCGCATTGTCGTGAAAAAACCCTGCCTGCATGGCGCGGGGCAGGACGGCATCCCGGATTTCGTCCGGAAAGCCTTGGGGCTTGGCCGGGTGGGCGAGGGGTTCGCCGCTGTCCCGCGGGTCGCCGCGGCCGCCCATGCCGATGAGGGGAAAGCCCATGGCATTGCTCAGGAGGCGGCGCGGGCGCGAATGTCGAAGGCGCCGCCGGTCTGGCTGCTGCCGCGCAGCGTCACCGCCTGCTTGCCCAGCAGCGGGAAGACCAGCTCGGCAAAGCGGATCGATTCTTCCAGATGCGGATAGCCGGACATGATGAAGGTCTCGATGCCCAGCTCCTGGTATTCGCGCATCCGCGCCGCGACCGTCTCGGGGTCGCCGACCAGGGCCGTGCCGGCGCCACCACGCACCAGCCCGACCCCGGCCCAGAGATTCGGCGCGATCTCCAGCTTGTCGCGGCTCCCCCCGTGCAGCGCGGCCATGCGGCGCTGCCCGACCGAATCCATGGTCGCGTAATTCGCCTGCGCCCGGGCGATGTCGTCATCGGTCAGGCGGCTGATCAGGCGCTCGGCCTCGGTCCAGGCCTCGGCCTCGGTCTCGCGCACGATGGCGTGCAGGCGGATGCCGAAGCGGACCTTGCGGCCGTGTTTCGCGGCGCGGGCCCGCACATCGGCGATCTTCGCGGCCACGGCGGGGCGCGGCTCGCCCCAGGTCAGATAGGCATCGACATGCTTGCCGGCCAACTCGTGCGCCGCCTCGGAAGAGCCGCCGAAATACAGCGGCGGATAGGGTGCCTGCGGGCCGGGATGGAAGTTCCTCGCCCCCTCGACGCGGATGTGCTTGCCGTGGAAATCCACCGTTTCGCCCTGCATCAGCCGCTTCCAGACCGTCAGGAACTCCTCGGCGTTCTCATAGCGGCCGTCATGGCTGAAGAAGGCGCCGTCGGCGGCCAGTTCGCGCGGGTCGCCGCCCGGCACCACGTTCAGCAGCAGCCGCCCGCCAAGCGCCTCGTCCAGCGAGGCCGCCTGCCGCGCCGCGGCGGTCGGGCCGCTGATCGAGGTGCGCAGCGCCACCAGCAGCTTGACCCGCTGCGTCACGGGCGCCAGCGCCGCCGCCGCCACCCAGGGATCGAGGCAGCTTGCCCCGGTCGGGATCAGCATGCCGTCATAGCCCAGCCGGTCCACCGTGGTGCCGATGTCGCGCAGATAGGCGGTGCTGGGCGCGCGGCCGAAATCCGAGATGCCCAGATAGCGCGTGTCGCCCGAACTGGGCAGGAACCAGAAAACCTCCGGCGTGGTCATTCCGCAGCCTCCGTGTAACGCGGGTCCGTTCCCTCGAATGCCGAGGGGCGGCTGGCATCGGCGACGCTTTCGCGGCCGATGTAGTGCCGGCGCCATTGTGCGGCGGGATGGCTGTCGCGCACCCGGCCGCCCGGGTCGCCCAGCAGCTTTTCGCGCAGCGTGCCGGGCGCGTATTCCGTCTGCGCCCGGCCGCGCTTGCGCAGCTCGGGCACCACGAAGTCGATGAAATCCGTGGTCGAGGCCGGGGTGACGGCATAGGCCAGGTTGAACCCGTCCACGCCGCCCTCGTCGACCCATTTCTCCAGCGCGTCGGCCACGGTCTGCGGCCCGCCGACCAGCACCGGGCCAAGCCCGCCGATCGAGCGCCTGCGGATCACGTCGCGCACCGTCCAGGCTTCGCCGTCGGCCGCCAGCGATTCCAGCGTGGTGCGCAGGCTGTCGTTCTCCACCGCCGCCAGCGGCTGGTCGGGGTCGAGCGTCGAGAAGTCCAGCCCGGTCCAGCCGCCGTAAAGCGCCAGCGCCCCCTCGGCGCTGGCATAATCCAGGTATTCCTCATACTTGCGCCGCGCGGCCTCGTCGGTCGGGCCGGTGACGACGGTCAGCAGGGCGAAGATCTTCAGGCTGTCCGGTTCGCGTCCGGCCCCGGCCACCTCGGCGCGGATGGCATCGGTCAGCTTCCGCGCCGTCCCGGGGCTGGTCGCCAGCACGAACATGGCCTCGGCATGGCGCGCCGCGAACTGCCGGCCGCGCGAACTGGCCCCGGCCTGGAAGATCACCGGCGTGCGCTGCGGCGAGGGCTCGCAGAGATGGAAGCCGGGAACCTTGAAATACTCGCCCTCGTGCCGGATCGGATGGACCTTGCGCGCGTCGGTGAAGATGCCCCTTTCCTTGTCGCGCAGGACGGCGCCGTCTTCCCAGCTGCCCTCCCACAGCTTGTAGGCGACTTCCATGTATTCCTCGGCCAGGTCGTAGCGGGCGTCATGGGCGATCTGGCGCTCCATGCCGATATTCCTCGCGGCGCTGTCCAGGTAAGAGGAGACCACGTTCCAGGCCACCCGGCCCTTGCTCAGGTGGTCCAGCGTCGAAAGCCGGCGCGCCAGCAGATAGGGATGCTCGAAGGTCACCGCTGCGGTGATGCCGAAGCCGAGATCCCGCGTCACCGCCGCCATGGCCGAGATCGCCCCGAACGGATCGTTCACCGGCACCTGCGCCGCGTCGTGCAGCGCCGCCTCGGCCGAGCCGCGATAGACGTCGTAGACGCCGACCACATCGGCGATGAACAGCGTGTCGAAGCAGCCGCGCTCAAGCTCGACGGCGAGGTTGGTCCAGTATTCCAGATCGTTGTAGCGCCAGGCCTGGCTGGAGGGATGCCGCCACGTCCCCGCCGCCTGATGGCCGACGCAGGTCATGTCGAAGGCGTTGAGGATGATGCGCTTTTTCGCTGGAATGGTCATGATCGCCCCGACAATTCAGCCCGCTGCGCGCAGGGGCGCCGCCTGCCGGCTGGGAAGATGCGCGGCGAACTGCGCCACCGCCCGATCCAGCCGCTGCGAGGCGGATCCGGAAGCCAGCGCCTCGCCGTCGAAATCCGAGGACGAGACATAGAGCCCCGTCGCCAGCGTATGGGCCTCGAAAAAGCCGAAGACCGGCCGGAGCTGGTGTTCGATCACCAGCGCATGACGGTCGCCGCCGCCGGTCGCCGCCAGCAGAACCGGCTTGCCGGCCAATGCGGCCGGGTCCAGCAGATCGATGAAATGCTTGAACAATCCGGTATAGCTGCCCTTGTGGACCGGGCTGGCGACGATCAGCGCATCGGCCTGCAGAAAGGCGTCCAGATGCGGGCGCAGCCCGGAACCATGCGGCTGGCGCAGCGTGCCGAAATCCGCCCCCAGATCGCCGATGTCGAAGACATGCGCGCTGCCGCCGAAACGGGCGACGGCGCGATCTGCGGCCTCGGCCACCAGCAGGCGGGTTTTCGAGGGGCGGCTCCAGGAGCCGGCGAAGGCGACGAAACGGGGTCCAGGCACGGGCATTTCCCTAAAAGACGACTTGGTTGGTAGTGAAAACATAGGCCCGCGCCCCCAGCCCGGCCATTCCAAACTCGGGCGCCGCCGGAGACGGGGCTTGTCGCGGGGGCCGGCCGGCAGAGAAGATCGTTCCTCCGCGCCCGGCCCGCGGCCCTGGGCGGGGCGGTCGCGGGGGCGGCGGGATCACGCAGGGTTGCCACTGGCCTTTTCCGGCAAAGCCCCGCATTAGCCTGGGCACGCAACCGAATCCCCGAGGGACGTGATGGGCTATTTTCCTGACTGGCGCCCGGCCGCCGGCGCCACGGTGCTACCCGATGAAAAGCTGCCGCTGGCCCAGGCCCTGCCGATGAGCCTGCAGCACCTGCTGGCGATGTCCGGCTCGACCATTCTGGCGCCGCTGATCATGGGTTTCGACCCCAATGTCGCGGTGTTCTTTTCCGGCATCGGCACGCTGCTGTTCTTCCTGGTCACCGGCGGGCGCGTGCCCAGCTATCTGGGCTCGTCCTTCGCCTTCATCGCGGTCATCATGGCGGCGACCGGCTTTGCCGGGCAGGGCGCGAACCCCAACATCGCCGTGGCGCTTGGCGGCATCGTCGCCGCCGGCCTCGTCTATGCGCTGATCGGCCTGATCGTCATGGCCATCGGCTCGGCCTGGGTCGAGCGGCTGATGCCGCCGGCGGTGACCGGGGCCATCGGCATGTCCATCGGCCTGAACCTGGCGCCGGTGGCGGTCCGGCAGCTGACCGGCAGCCACGCGCATCTGGCCATCGCCGCGGCGACGGTGCTGTGCATGGCGCTGGTCTCGGTCTACGGCCGGCAGGCGACGCGCAGGATCGCGGTGCTGATCGCGCTGCTGTTCGGCTATGGGCTGGTCCTGGTTTGCGGCAACGGGCTGGGGCTGGTGCCGGGCATCGATTTCGCCGCCGTCGCCGCCGCGCCCTGGTTCGGCGTGCCGAATTTCACCGCGCCGCGCTTCGAATGGTCGGCGATCACCCTGATCGCCCCGGTCGCCATCGTGCTGGTGGCCGAGAACCTGGGCCATATCAAGGCCCTGGGCGCGATCACCGGGCAGAACATGGACCGCTATATCGGCCGGGGCTTTCTGGGCGACGGGCTGGCCACCATGCTGGCCGGCGCGGGCGGCGGCACCGGCGTCACCACCTATGCCGAGAATATCGGCGTGATGGCGATGACCCGGGTCTATTCGACGCTGATCTTTCCCATGGCGGCCGCCATCGCGATCCTGCTGGGCCTGTCGCCAAAATTCGGCGCCATCCTGCAGACCATCCCGGCGCCGGTGCTGGCCGGGCTTGCGGTCTGCGTCTTCGGCCTGATCGCCTCGGCCATGGCGCGGATCTGGGTGGACAACCGGGTCGATTTCTCGGATCCGCGCAACCTGTTCACGGTGGGCGTGGCGCTGATCTTCGGCGCCGGCGACTTCACCGTCACCATCGGCAGCTTCGCGCTGGGGGGCATCGGCACCTCGACCTTCGCGGCGCTGCTGCTTTACCAGCTGCTGGGCATCCGCCGCCGGGCCGAGGGCTGATTCGCGCCCGCCCGCGCCCAGCGGCCGGCGCGGGCGACGGATTCCTGCGCAAATTCGCCTTTTGCGCCGGCATGGTTCCGCTGAATCCGCGCGCGGCGCCAGTTGCCAATGGACGCTGGCGCCCGGACGTATTAGGAAGACCGGCAAAAGCGCGGGCGCGCCCGCCCGCGTCACACGCAAGAACAGAGCAGAACCGAGCACAGTGATGCAATCCGGCAAAAGCGCGGCCCAGACCGTCGCGACCGTGAAGCCTTTACAGATCCGCGGCCGCACCTTCACGGCCATCGCGCTGCATCTGACCGGCCGGCCGGACCGGGCCTTCTTCGAGGCGCTGGAGGCACGGCTGAACCAGACGCCGCTGTTCTTCGACAACGCGCCCCTGGTGGTGGACCTGGAACAGGCCCAGGGGCTGGACAGCGCCGCCGAGCTGATTCAGCTGACCGCCGAGCTGCGCCGGCGCAAGCTGTCGGTCTTTGGCGTCCAGAGCGGCACGGCCGCGCAGGCCCGGGCGGCGGCCGAGGCCGGGCTGATCTCGTTGCCCGGCGGCCGCGACATCGCGCTGGAGCGCGTCTCGCGCCAGGGCAGCCGCCCCGAACCCGTGCGCGACCCCGCCCCGGCCCCGGCGGCGAAGGAGCCCGCGAACCGCATGGTCACCCAGCCGGTGCGCTCGGGCCAGACGGTCTTTGCCGATCGCGGCGACCTGATCGTCGTGGGCTCGGTCGGCTCGGGGGCCGAGGTGATCGCGGCGGGCAACATCCATATCTACGGCCGGCTGCGCGGCCGGGCGCTGGCCGGGGTGCATGGCGATGCCTCGGCGCGGATCTTCTGCCATGCGCTGGATGCCGAGCTGCTGGCCATCGCCGGCCTCTACCGCACCAGCGAGAATCTGGGGCCCGACACGCCGCGGCAGCATGTGCAGGTCTATCTTCAGGGCGAGGTGCTGCGCATCGAGTCCCTCACATGACCCATGATCGAAAGGAAACGCTCGTGAGCAAGGTTATCGTAGTCACCTCTGGCAAGGGCGGCGTCGGCAAGACCACCTCCTCGGCGGCCATCGGCGCGGGGCTGGCCATGCGCGGCCACAAGACGGTCGTCATCGACTTCGACGTGGGCCTGCGCAACCTGGACATGATCATGGGCTGCGAGCGGCGCGTGGTCTTCGATTTCATCAACGTCATCCAGGGCGATGCCAAGCTGAAGCAGGCGCTGATCAAGGACCGCCGGCTTGAGAACCTGCATGTCCTGCCGACCTCGCAGACCCGCGACAAGGACGCGCTGACGCAAGAGGGCGTCAAGAAGGTGCTGGACGAGCTGCGCGAGGATTTCGACTATATCGTCTGCGACAGCCCCGCCGGGATCGAGCGCGGCGCGCATCTGGCGATGTATTTCGCCGACGAGGCGGTGGTGGTGACCAACCCCGAGGTTTCCTCGGTCCGCGACAGCGACCGGGTGCTGGGGCTGTTGAACAGCAAGACGGCGCTGGCCGAAAAGGGCGACGGCAGCGCGGTCAAGGCGCAGCTGCTGCTGACCCGCTTCGACCAGAACCGCTCGGCCAGCGGCGAGATGATGAGCGTGCAGGACGTGCTGGAGATCCTGGCCATCCCGCTGCTGGGCATCATCCCGGAAAGCACCTCGGTGCTGAAGGCTTCGAACGAGGGCACGCCGGTGTCGCTGGACGAGAAATCGCCGGCCGGCAAGGCCTATATGGACGCCGTCGGCCGGCTGGTCGGCGAGCAGATCGAGATGCGGGTGAACCCCGGCGAGCAGCGCCGCGGCTTCTTCCAGCGGCTTCTGGGACGGACGGCCTGACCATGTTCGGTTTCTCATTCCGCCAGCGAAAGCCCAGTTCGGCGCAGACCGCCAAGGAGCGCCTGCAGATCCTGCTTGCGCATGAGCGTTCCAGCGGTGGGTCCAATCCGGATTTCCTGCCCCTGCTGCAGCGCGACATCCTGGAAGTGGTGCGCAGGCACATGGAGATCGACAGCGACGCCGTGGATGTCAAGCTGGAGCGCAGCGACGATCTGTCGAGCCTGGAGATCAACATCGAGCTGCCCTATGCCAAACAGCTGAAGGCGCGGACGGCCAGCTAGGGCCGCGCCCGTCCCCGCACGGACGGCCCGCCCGGGCAAGGGCGGGCCGCTTCTTGGTCAAAGCGCGCCTTTCTCCATCTCGGCGGCGATATGCTCGGCCTGGCGGATCGCCAGCGCGACGATGGTCAGCGTCGGATTCTCGGCCGCCGAGGTGGTGAAGACCGAACCGTCCGACACGAACAGGTTCGGGACGTCATGCGCCTGGCCCCATTTGTTCACCACCCCGTCGCGCGGATTGTCCGACATGCGGTTGGTGCCGAGGTTATGCGTGGACGGGTAGGGCGGCGTCGGCAGGATGCGCGTCGCCCCGGCCGCGCGATAGATCCGCTCGCCCGCGGCATAGGCATGGTTGCGCATGGCGATGTCGTTGGGATGGTCGTCGTAATGCACGTTCGGCACCGGCAGGCCGAAACGGTCCTTTTCGCTGCGGTTCAGGGTGATGCGGTTCGTCTCTTGCGGCAAGTCCTCGCCCACGATCCACAGGCCGGCCATGTTCTCGTAGCTGTCCAGCGCCGTGGTGAACTCACGCCCCCAGCCGCCGGGGTCCATGAAGGCCGCCATGAAGGGGATGCCCAGGGCCAGAGTCTCCAGTTCATAGCCGCCGACGAAGCCGCGCGAGGGGTCGTGATGCGCCTCGTCCTGCACGATGCCGGCCATGGTGGTGCCGCGCCACATCCGCACCGGGCGCTCGAAGATCGCATAGACCGAGCCGGTGGTGTGGCGCGTGTAGTTGCGGCCGACCTGGCCCGAACTGTTCGCCAGCCCGTCCGGGAAGCGGTCCGAGGCCGAGGCCAGCAGCAGCCGCGGGCTTTCGATGGAATTGCCGGCCAGCGCGACGATGCGGGCGCGCTGGAACTGCTCGGTTCCGTCCCTGTCGATATAGCGCACGCCGGTGACCTTGCCGTCCTCGTCATGCTCGATGCGGGTGGCGTGGCTATGGTCGCGCACTTCCAGATTGCCGGTCGCCTCGCCGCGCGGGATGTCGGTATAGGCCGCCGACCATTTCGCGCCCCATTTGCAGCCCTGGAAGCAGAAGCCGGTCTGCTGGCAGGCCATGCGGTCGTCGTTCTCGACCGAATTGATCGCCATGCGCCCGGTCGAGACCTTGCTGTAGCCCGCGGCCTTGGCGCCCTTTTCAAGCACCAGGTAGTTGTTGTTCCCCGGCAGGCCGGGCAGGTCGTTGGTGCGGGTCACGCCCAGCTTCTTCTCGGCCAGATCGTAATAGGGTTCCAGCTCGGCCAGGGTGATCGGCCAGTCCAGCAGGTTCGCGCCGTCGACCGGGCCATAGGTCGACAGCGCCTTGAACTCGTGTTCCTGAAAGCGCAGCGAGGCCCCGGCCCAGTGGATCGAGGTGCCGCCGACCGCCTTGACGATCCAGGCCGGCAGGTTGGCGAAGTCCCGCGCCACCCGCCAGTCGCCCGAGGTGGTGCGCATGTCGCCCCAGCTCAGCTGTGCGAAGCTGTCCCATTCGTCGTTGATGTAATCCTCGGGCAGGTAGCGCCCGCCCGCCTCCAGCGCCACGACCTTGACGCCCCTTTGCGCCAGCTCGTTGGCCAGCACGCCGCCGCCCGAGCCGGTGCCGATCACGACCACGACCGAGGCGTCGTCATGCCCGAATTTCGCCACATTGTCAGCCATGTCCGCCTCCCCTCACAGCCAGTCGATGTCGTTGAAGCCGCGCTCGATATAGCCGCCCTGCGAGAAGCTTTCGCCCTCGTAGCCGAAGACCGGCCAGACCTCTTTCTGGTTGTAGAGCCCGGTCACCAGCCCGGCGCGCACGGTCTGGAAAAAGGGCGTGTGCTCGATCAGGCGCAGCATGGCGACGCGGTCCTTTTCCCAGCCCGCGGCCAGGTAGCCGTCGAAGCCCTGCGCCTGCGCGACGAGGTTCAGCCCGGCCACGCCCTCCTCGATCATCTGCGCCTGTTCGGGATTGTCATGCGCCTTGACGGCGATGGCATAGAAGCGGTCCGCGATGCGGTCATGCGGATAGATGTCGCGGGCCATCTGGATCAGCACCGCCATGGTCTCGGGCTTCAGCGCCGCGGTCTCGACCGCCCAGGCCGCATCGCGGGCGGCGACGAAGCCCGAGCCGACCACGAAGGTCGCCCCCGCCGCCATGGCGCGCGCCAGCAGGCCGCGCCGGGTCAGCCCCCTGACATCGCTGCCAGAGGGGGATATGTGGGTGACAGTCATCTCACTCCTCCCTGAGTTGGTTGGCCCGCCCCTCCCGGCGGGCTGCCTGCCTAGAGGTAACGGCCTGCGCGCTGCAGCACCTCGATCTCGTATCCGTCCGGGTCCTTGATGAAGAAAAAGCGGGCGATGACCTCGCCGCCGGGGGCGAAATCCACCAGCTTGCGCGGGGCCAGACCCAGATCGGTCAGCCGCCGGTGCTCGGCCGCGACATCCTCGACCGAGACGGCCAGATGGCCGTAGCCGTCGCCCAGCTCATAGGGCTGCTCGCGGCCCTTGTTGATGGTCAGCTCCAGCTCGAACGTGCTTTCGGCATTGGCCAGATAGACCAGCGTGAAGCTGTCGAAATCCAGCCGCTCGACCGGCTCCAGCCCGAAGGCCGCCTTGTAGAAGGCCAGCGAGCGCGCCTCGTCCGTCACGCGGATCATCGAATGAATCATCTTGGCCATGCGGACCCCTTTTTCCGATCTTTGCACCAGTATCGGAAGCGCCGGGGTCCTGCGGGTAGCATCATGCTACCACGTGGCGGTTTTTCGGGCATTTTCTTCCTTGGCGCCGGCCGGGCGGGGATCAGGCCGCCTGCGCCACCCGCTGCGCCGCCTTGCGGAAATCCTGCGCGCCGCGGCCGCGCAGCTCCAGCTGCACCAGGCAGGCGCAGCGCAGGAGCGAGGTGAAATTCACCGGCTCGCCGCCCAGCTGCAGCACCTCGGATTGCAGCGTGGACAGGAAGGCGGGCGTGGCCATGCCCTCGCCGGCGGCGATCTCGTCGATGATGTCCCAGAAGGCCTGTTCCAGCCGGATCGAGGTGCTTTGCCCGTTCAGCCGCAGCTTGCGGGTCACCGGCTGATAGCGGCGCGGGTCCTGGCGCGAGAAGACTTCACACATGACATGGTTCCCAGACTGGCAGGCGGGTTCGGCCGATCATAGCACGCGCCGCGGCATTTGCTACGCGCGCTTGATCGCCGCCGCGCGATGGCGCAAACCGGGCCGGAACCGGCGGCGGGGGGACGGGATGACGGCGGCAGGAACGGCTTTGCGGGTCAGGCTGACCCCGCCCTGGCTTCTGGCCGATCTGGGGCGGCAGCGGCGGGTTCTGTCCTTTGCCCCGCACCGCCCCGGCTTCGAGGCGGCGCGGCATATCCTGCTGCGCCAGGTCCGCGACGCCGAACTGGGCCCCGAACTGGACGCGACCCGCTGGCTGGCGGCCGAGATGGCGCGGATCGGTCATGCCGGGGCGGTGGGCATGATGACCTCGCGCGCGCTGCGCCATCACCGGCTGGCCTGTGCCGGCCCGGTGGCCTGCCTTGCCACCGTGGGGCTGGGCAATGCCGAGCGGGTCGGCCGCCGCCGCATGGTGCCGCCGCGCGGCCATGGCACGATCAACATCGTCCTGCTAGTCGAGGAGGGGCTGACCGATGCCGCGATGATCGAGGCGCTGAGCATCGTCGCCGAGGCCCGCACCGCCGCCATCCTGAGCGCCGGAATCGAGCTGCCGACCGGGCGCGCTACCGGCACCGGCACCGATTGCATCGCTGTGGCCTGCGATGCCGGCGGCACGGCCTTCGCCGGGCTGCACACCGCCCTGGGCGAGGCGATCGGCGCCGCGGTGCACGATGCGGTGCTGGCCGGGGCGCTGGCCTGGATGGCCGAGCACGGCAGCCGCCCGCCCCCGACCGCGCCGGACCTTTGCCATCCGCAGCCGGCGCCCGGCTGCGCCGATCCCTGACGGTTTGCGCGGCGACGTTCGGGCGCGGCGCGGCCCGGCTTCTGCGGAGGAGCCACTTACCCCACAATTATTTCATTGTGGGGTAGCGGCGCTTCCGCTATCCTGCCCCACAGGAAAAAATCCGTGGGGTAGGGGTATGGCACAGCATCTTTCCGCGGTGGCGGTGGCGGCCTGGACCGATCTGCTGCGGCATCTCAAGGATGCCGCGGTCAGCGAGCTGCGCGGCACGCCGCGGCTGAAGAAGGTCGGGCAGAAGGGCTATTGGTACGACCATTTCCGCATCGGCGACAAGACCGTCGACCGCTATATCGGCGAGGACGGCGAGGAACTGCGCGCCCGTCTTGCCCGGCAGGAGGCGCTGCGCGAGGCCGAACGGCAGAGCCAGCGCGAACGCTCGCGGCTGATGCGCATCCTGCGGGCCGAGGGCTGCCTGATGACCGACCGCGGCTCGGGCCAGGTGATCTCGGCCATGGCGCGGGCGGGGGTGTTCCGCCTGGGCGGCACGCTGGTCGGCACCCAAGCGTTCCGCTGCTACGAGGGCGAGCTGGGCATCCGCATCGGCTTCGACCAGACCGCAATGACCGACGACATCGACATCGCCAGTTTCGAGCGGCTGTCGCTGGTGCTGGGGGACCAGGTGACCGAGCCGCTGGCCGAGGTGTTCCGCGACCTGCGCTTCGACCCCTTGCCCTCGCTCGAAGGGCAGCGGGTCTGGCGCTGGCGCCAGGGCGAGCAGCAGACGCTGGTCGAGTTCCTGACCCCCTGTTTCGACGGCACCGAGGGGCTGCGCGACCTGCCGGCGCTTGGCGTCTCGGCGCAGAGCCTGCATTACCTGAACTTCCTGATCGCCCAGCCGATCCGGGTGCCGCTGCTTTACCGCGCCGGCTTCCTGATCCAGGTGCCGCGGCCCGAGCGTTACGCCATCCACAAGCTGATCGTCGCCGACCGCCGGCGCGAGGGGCCCGATGCGCTGAAGGCGCGCAAGGACCGCGCGCAGGCCGAGTTCCTGATCGAGGCGCTGGCCGAGGAACGCCCCGAGGACCTGCGCGACGCCTATGAGACGGCGATGGGGCAGGGCCCGTCCTGGCGTGCGCGGCTGGCCGCGACGCTGGCGCGGATGCCGCATCTGCGCGACCGGCTGCAGGCGCTTTAGCCGGGGCGGAAATCGGCGGGCTTGATGCCGTGGCGCGCCAGCTTGTCGTAGAAGGTCTTGCGCGGCAGGCGCAGCCGGGTCATGGCCTGGGTCGCATTGCCTTGGGCCAGCCGCAGCGCCTCGCGGATCAGCCCGGCCTCGTATTCCGCGACCAGATCGGCAAGGCCCGGCGCCTCCCCGCCCTCCTGCGGCGGATCGAAGGGCGTCAGTCCCAGCGCATGGCTTTCGGCGAATTGCTGCAATTCGCGCAGGTTGCCGGGCCAGCCATGGCCGGCCAGCCGCGCCTTGACCGCGCCGGTGACCGGCGCCACCGGCAGGTTCAGCCGCGCCGCCGCCGCCAGCAGGAAATGCCTAAACAGCGCGGGAATGTCCTCGCGCCGCTCGGCCAGCGGCGGCAGGGTCAGGGTCACGCCCGAGAGCCGGTAATAAAGGTCGCTGCGAAACGCCCCCTCCTGCATCAGCCGTTCCAGGTCGGCGCGGCTTGAGGCGATGACGCGCAGGTCCAGCGGCCGGGGCGCGGCACTGCCGGGCGGCTGGATCTCGCGCGCCTCGATCAGCGCCAGCAGGCGGGCCTGCAGGGCCGGGGCCAGCGCGTCGATCTCGTCCAGATACAGCGTGCCGCGATGGGCGGCCTCCAGCCGTCCGGGGACGCGGGGGGCGCGGCCCTGCGGCTCGGCGCCCAGCATCTCGGTCTCGAAGCGCGCCTCGTCCAGCGCGGCGCAGGCGACATGGACGAAGGCGCGGGCGCGGCGCGGGCTTTGGCGATGGATGGCGCGCGCCACGGTTTCCTTGCCCGAGCCGCCGGGGCCGAGGATCAGCACGTCGCCGCCGGTCTCGGCCACCCGGGCGACGGTCTCGCGCAGATGCTGCATGAAGGGGCTTTGCCCGACCAGCCGGGTCTCGCGCGCGGCGCTGTCCTGTTGCTGGCGGCGCAGCGCGCGGTTTTCGAGCACCAGCGCCCGGCTGGAGGCCGCCCGCGCCAGCGCCGCCGCCAGCGTGCCGCCGCCGACCGGCTTGGTCAGGAAGTCGTAGACGCCCTGCTTCAGCGCGGCGACCGCCATCGGCACGTCGCCGTGCCCGGTCAGCAGGATCACCGGCAGGTCGGGGTCCAGCGCATGGATGCGCTCGAACAGCTGGAAGCCGTCCATGCCCGGCATGCGCACATCCGACAGCACCACGCCCGGCCAGTCGGGGCCAAGGCCGCCAAGCGCCTCGGCCGGGTCGGTGAAGGTTTCGGCGCGGAACCCGGCCAATTGCAGCGCCTGCAGCTGCGCCTCCAGAAGGTCGGGATCGTCATCGACAAGGCGGACAAGGCGGGCGTCGGGGGCGGGTGCGTCGGTCATGCGGCTTTCGGCAGGTCGAGATGGAAGGTCGCGCCTTCGCCGGCGCGCGGCGGCTCGGCCGCGAGGCTGCCGCCGAAATCCCGCGCGATCTCTTGCGAGATCACCAGCCCAAGGCCCAGCCCCTCGGGCTTGCTGGTGGCGAAGGGGGTGAAAAGCCCGGCGGCGATCCCCGGCGAAAGGCCCGGGCCGTTGTCCGAGACGCTGAGCCGCAGCACCGGCCCGTCCTCTTGCAGGGTAAGGCGGATTTCCGGGTCGGCCCGGCCCTCCAGCGCCTCCTGCGCGTTCTGGATCAGGTTGACGAGGATCTGCTCCAGCCGCACCGTCTCGGCCATGACCCGCAGGTCGGGCGGGATCTCGGGCAGGATCAGCCGGATGTCCTGCGCCCGGCGCCGGCTGGCGGTCAGAAGCAGCGCCGCGTCCAGCGCGTCCTTCAGCGGAACCGGGCCCAGCTCGCCCGTGGCCTTGCGGGCAAAGCCGCGCAGCTCGGTGGTGATCTGGGCGATGCGGTCGGTCATGCGCAGGATCTGGCCCAGGTTGCGATCCAGATCGGGCGCGCCCTCGGGCAGCATATGGCGGCCGTTCTCGGCCAGCAGGCGGATGGTGGCCAGGGGCGTGTTCACCTCATGCGCGACGCCGGCGGTGATCTGGCCCAGCGTCGCCAGCTTGTTGGCCTGCACCATCTCGCCCTGCAGCTGCGCCAGGCGCTGTTCGGCGGCGCGGCGCTCGCGCATCTCGTCGGACAGATCGCGGGTGCGCGCCTCGACCGCCCGTTCCAGATCGGCGCGATAGCGGCGCTCGGTCTCGGCGCGGCGGGCGGCGCGGGTGCGGGCGCGCAACCCCCAGAGCCCGCCGCCCAGCAGCAGCGTGAACAGGAAGCCGACCGTCCCCGCCGCCAGCAGCGCCGCCCGCGCCGCCTCGGCCGAAGAGGCGCGGACCCACAGCACCCAGCCCGCCCCCGGCACCTCGCGCCGGGCCGAGACCTGTCCGGCCGCGGCCGGCGGCAGCGGCGCGAAGCGCAGCCCGGGGGCACTTGCCAGGATCACCTGCCCGGCGGCGTCGCTGACCAGCGTGGTCTCGGCCGCCCGGGCCCAGCCCTGCTCCATGGCGTCGAATTCCACCTTCACCACGATGACGCCCAGCGGCGCGTCCCCGACGGGCACGTCATGCGACAGATAAAGCCCCGGCCGCCTGCTGACCGTGCCAAGCGCGAATTGCGTCGCCTCGCCCTGCAGCAGGGCCTCGCTGAAATAGCTGCGGAAACTGTAATCCGAACCGACGAAACTGTCGGGATCGTGCCAGTTCGAGGCGGCGATCGCCACGCCGTCGCGATTCAGCAGATAGATCACCGCGCTGCTGGTCTGTTCCTGCAACCGTTCCAGCTTTTCCGACACGCGCGAGACATTGGCCTGCGACGGCTGGGCCAGCGCCTGGCGCACGGCGGCGTCGTCGGACAGCACCGTGGCCACGGCCCGCTGCTTGGCCAGCACGCTTTCCAGCGTCTGCACCCGGCTCTGCGCGCTGACCGCCAGCCGCTCGGTCAGGGCCCGGGCGGCGCTTTCATGCGCGATGCGGAAGGTCAGCGCCAAAAGTCCCAGCAGCGCCAGCGCCACGGCAGCCGCGACCAGCAGCCGGCCCGGAGTGAGGCGGCGGCCCTCGCCTTGCGAATCGATGGTGGCGGCCATGGTTTCCTTTGCGCTGCGCTTGTGCGGATTTCCACACTAGCAGATCCGCCCTGTGTGGAAAACCACACGGATTTGACCGGTAATGCGCGACAAAAAGCCATGATTACAACGCATTGCTGTCATGCGCCGGGTTTTTGGGCGCCCGGGCCCGGGAATTTATCATGGCCGTCACATCGTCGTCATACGCAGGTCGGAGGAGGCCCCATGCACATCGACACCACGGCCGAGCCGGTCGCTCACGCAGCGCGGCCCTTTTACAGGCATCTTTATTTCCAGGTTCTTTGCGCCATCGTCGCCGGCGCGCTGATCGGGCATTTCTATCCCGAGACCGGCGAGGCGCTGAAGCCCCTGGGCGATGCCTTCATCAAGCTGGTCAAGATGATCATCGCGCCCGTCATCTTCCTGACCATCGTCACCGGGCTGGCCGGGATGGGCACGCTGAAGGGCGTGGGCTCGGTCGTCGGCAAGGCCTTCGGCTATTTCCTGACCTTCTCGACCCTGGCGCTGATCGTCGGGCTGGTCACTGCCAATGTCATCCGCCCCGGCGCCGGCATGAATATCGACCCGGCGACGCTGGATGCCAGCAAGGTCTCGGATTACGCCGCCAAGGCGCATGAATCCTCGCTGACCGGCTTTGTCATGGACATCATCCCGTCCACGATGACCTCGGCCTTCGTCGAGGGCAACATCCTGCAGGTGCTGTTCATCGCCATCCTGTTCGGCATCGGCCTGATCCTGATCGGCGACAAGGGCAAGCCGGTCGTGGCGCTGTTCGAGGCGATCAGCCATGCCGTGTTCCGCATGGTGGACATCCTGATGAAGGCCGCGCCCATCGGCGCCTTCGGCGCCTTCGCCTTCACCATCGGCAAATACGGCATCGCCTCGGTGGTGAACCTGGCGACGCTGGTCGGCACCTTCTACCTGACCTCGGCCCTGTTCGTCATCGTGATCCTGGGCACGGTCTGCATGCTCAACGGCTTCTCGATCTTCCGGCTGATCTCCTATCTCAAGGCCGAGATCCTGCTGGTGCTGGGCACCTCGTCCTCGGAATCGGCGCTGCCCTCGCTGATGGAGAAGATGGAGAAGGCCGGCTGCAAGCGTTCCGTGGTCGGGCTGGTCGTGCCGACCGGCTACAGCTTCAATCTGGACGGCACCAATATCTACATGACGCTGGCGG
This sequence comes from Paracoccus sp. J55, assembly GCF_000513975.1. Taxonomy (NCBI): domain Bacteria; kingdom Pseudomonadati; phylum Pseudomonadota; class Alphaproteobacteria; order Rhodobacterales; family Paracoccaceae; genus Paracoccus; species Paracoccus sp. J55. The sequence goes on along the minus strand of NZ_AZVA01000009.1, from coordinate 24,591 downwards.
CGCTGTTCATCGCCCAGGCCACCAATACCGACCTGACGCTGCAACAGCAGATCCTGCTGCTGCTGGTCGCCATGCTGTCGTCGAAGGGCGCGGCGGGCGTCACCGGGGCGGGCTTCATCACCCTGGCCGCGACGCTGTCGGTGGTGCCCACGGTGCCGGTCGCCGGCATGGCGCTGATCCTGGGCGTGGACCGCTTCATGTCGGAATGCCGCTCGATCACCAACTTCATCGGCAATGCGGTGGCCACGGTCGTCGTCAGCCGCTGGGAAGGCGCGCTGGACCGCGAGCAGTTCGACCGCGTGCTGGCCGGCGAGGCCGGGGGCGAGGCCGCGCCGATCCACGACCTGCACGGCGCCCCGGCCGGGCTGCGCCTGAACGAGGCCAGCGCCGACTGAACCGGCCCATATCGCAGCAAGGGGGCGTCCGCAGGGGCGCCCCTTTTTCCGTTCAGGGCGGCGGCGCCGTCGTCTCGCGCGCCATCATCAGCGGCGCCAGCAGCGTCACGGCCGGGATGTCGCGCCCGGCGATGCGGTCCAGCACGATCCGCGCCGCCTTGCGGCCGATCTCGCGCTTGGGCTGGCGGATCGTGGTCAGCGCCGGGGCCAGGTGGGACACCAGCTCGATATCGTCGAAGCCGACGATCGAGACATCGCGCGGCACATGATGCCCGGCGCGCTGAAGGCCCGACATGAAGGCGCAGGCCATCTCGTCGGAAAAGGCGAAAATGCCGGTCGGGCGGTCCGAGACCGGCAGGGCCTGCCAGGCCAGCGCCGCCTGCTGCCCCGATTGCAGGGTGAAGTCGCCGGGAAATTCGGTGATCCGCGCATCGCCCGCCGCCTCCATCGCGCCCTCGCGCCGGGCCTTGTGCAGCACGTTGCCGGGCGGGCCGCCGATCAGGCCGATATGCGCGTGGCCAAGCGCACGCAGATGCGCCACGGCCAGCCGCCCGCCCTCGCGATTGTCCAGCATGACCCGGGGCAGGTCCGCGCCCTCGATCCATTCGCAGGCCGTGACCACCGGCGGCAGGTCCGCCCGCCCCGCCAGGTCGCCAAAGGGCGCCAGCCCGTCCAGCAGGATGATCCCGTCCGCCCGCGAGGGGTCGAGGAACCGGTCCAGCCGCCTATACCGCCCGCTATCCTCCAGCGTGTCGGCGACCAGCAGGTCATAGCCGGCCCCGGCCAGTTCGCGGCCCATGCCGTCCAGGATCTTGGCAAAGAACGGATTGCCCAGATTGGGCACCAGCGCCACGACGCAGCCGGTCCGCTGCTTGCGCAGGTTCCGCGCGGCGTGGTTCATGCGATAGCCGGTCTCGGCCACGGCCTGCATCACCGCCTCGCGCGTGGCCTTCGCCACCACCCCCGGATTGGACAGCACCCGGCTGACGGTCGAGGCCGACACGCCCGCGCGCTGCGCGACATCCGACAATCTGGCCCGTCCGGGCGGGGTCCGGCTTTCCATCGCCCAAGGTTACGCGCGCCGCGAGGGGCGGCGCAAGAAAATGTTGCAATCGATTGCAGACCAGTGCAGCCTGACCCTGGGGGAGAGAGGGAAACCATGCGGACCATCAAGGGACCGGCGCTGTTCCTGGCGCAGTTCATCGGCGAGACGGCGCCCTTCGACAGCTGGGACGGCATCACCCGCTGGGCCGCCGATTGCGGCTATCGGGGCGTGCAGGTGCCGACCGGCGACCCGCGCATCCTGGATCTGAAGCGTGCCGGGGACTCGCAGGACTATCGCGACGAATTCCTGGGCATCGCCCGGCAGAACGGCGTCGAGGTGACCGAGCTTTCCACCCATCTGCAAGGCCAGCTTGTCGCCGTGCATCCGGCCTATGACGCCGGTTTCGACGCCTTTGCGCCGCCCGCCCTGCGCGGCAATCCCGGCGCGCGGCAGGAATGGGCGGTCGATCAGGTCGCCCGCGCGATCCGCGTCAGCCGGCTGCTGGGGCTGGACCGGATGGCGACGTTTTCGGGGGCCCTGGCCTGGCCCTATCTTTACCCCTGGCCGCAACGCGCGCCGGGGCTGGTCGAGGCCGCCTTCGACACGCTGGCCGCGCGCTGGCGCCCGCTGCTGGACCTGGCCGAAGAGCACGGGGTGGATCTCTGCTATGAGATCCATCCGGGCGAGGATCTGCATGACGGCGTGACATTCGAGATGTTCCTTGACCGCGTGGACGGGCACCGCCGGGCGAACATGCTTTACGATCCTTCGCACTATCTCCTGCAACAGCTTGATTACCTTCAGAACATCGACATCTATCACGACCGCATCCGCATGTTCCACATCAAGGATGCCGAATTCCGCCCGACCGGCCGGCAGGGGGTCTATGGCGGCTATCAGGGTTGGGCCGAACGCGCGGGCCGCTTCCGCAGTCCCGGCGACGGTCAGGTGGATTTCGGCGCGGTATTCTCGAAACTGACGCAATACGGTTTCGACGGCTGGGCGGTGGTCGAATGGGAATGCGCGCTGAAGCATCCCGAGGACGGCGCGCGCGAGGGTGCGCGTTTCGTGCGCGACCACATCATCCGGGTCACGCCGCACGCCTTCGACGATTTCGCCGCCAGCCGCGTCGACCGAGCGGCCATCGACAGGGCGCTGGGGCTATGAGACCGGTTCGCCTGGGCATGGTCGGCGGCGGCAGCGGCGCCTTCATCGGCGCCATCCATCGCATCGCGGCGCGCATGGACGGGCGGTTTGTGCTGGTCGCGGGGGCGCTGTCCTCGGACCCCGCGCGTGCCGCGGCCAGCGCCGCCGAACTGGGCATCCGCGGCTATGGCGACTTCGCCGAGATGGCGCGGGCCGAGGCGGCGCGCGAGGACGGGATCGAGGCGGTCAGCATCGTCACTCCGAACCACCTGCACGCCGCCCCCGCTGCGGCCTTCCTGCGCGCGGGCATCCATGTGATCTGCGACAAGCCGCTGGCCGCGACGCCCGAGCAGGCGCGCGAGATCGCCGAGGCAGCGCGGGCCAGCGGCGCGCGGTTCTTCCTGACCCACAACTATTGCGCCATGCCCATGGTGCGCGAGGCCCGCGCGCTGGTGGCCGAGGGCGCGCTGGGGGAGATCCGGCTGGTGCAGGCCGAATATCTGCAAGGCTGGCTCGCCGACCGCGCCGAGGGCAAGCAGGCGGAATGGCGCACCGACCCCGCCCGCGCCGGGGCCGGGGCCATCGGCGATATCGGCACCCATGCCTGGCAATTGGCGCAATTCGTGACCGGCCAGACACCCGCCTCCCTGTCGGCCGATCTGTCCAGCATGGTGCCGGGCCGCGCGGTCGATGACGATGCGCGGATCGCGCTGCGCTATGCCTCGGGCGCCAAGGGCGGCATCTGGGTCAGCCAGGTCGCCGTGGGGCAGGAGAACGGGCTGTCGCTGCGGGTCTTTGGCACCAAGGCGGCGCTGGAATGGCGCCTGCCCGAGCCCGAGCGGCTGATCCTGTCGCCCAAGGACGGCCCGGCCCGCATCCTGACCCGGGCGCAGGACCGCAGCGCCTCGTCGCGCACCCCGCCGGGACATCCCGAGGGGTATCTTGAAGGTTTTGCAAATATTTACCGGGATATAGCGAGTATTATTCGAGGAGATTCCAGCTTGCTGGATCGCGTGCCGGGTCTGGAGGCCGGGCTGTCCGGCATGGCGTTCATCGCTGCCGCTCAGGCTTCCTCGGCGCGCGGCGGCACCTGGATCGAGGTCGGGCCATGACCGTGCTGGCGCTCGACAACGTCTCGAAACGCTTCGGCCCGATCGAAGTGCTGCACGGGGTCGATCTGGCGCTGGAACCGGGCGAGGTCCATGCCCTGATCGGCGAGAACGGTGCCGGCAAGTCCACGATCATGAAGATCCTGGGCGGGTTCCTGGACCCGACATCGGGCCAGATCCTGCTGGACGGCCAGCCCCTCCGGTTCGCCAGCGGGCCCGAGGCCGAGGCGCAGGGCATCGTGGTCATCCACCAGGAATTCAACCTCGCCTCCGACCTTACGGTGGCAGCGAATGTGTTCCTGGGCCGCGAGATCGGCGGCTGGCGGCTGGACCATGCCGCCATGCGGGACGCGACCGCCGCGCTGCTCAAGCGGCTGGACACCCGCATCGACCCCGAGGCGCGCATCCGCGACCTGTCGGTGCCCGACCGCCAGATGGTCGAGATCGCCAAGGCCCTGTCGCGCAAGGCCCGCGTCCTCATCATGGACGAACCCAGCGCCGTCTTGACCCATCGCGAGGTCGGTGCGCTTTACGCCCAGATCGACCGGCTGCGGGCCGAGGGGGTGGCGATCCTTTACTGCTCGCACCGGCTGGACGAGGTGGCGCATCTGGCCGACCGCATCACCGTGCTGCGCGACGGCCGCGTGGTGCGCCAGGCGCTGCGCGGCGAGCTGACCGAGGACGGCATGGCCACCGCCATGGTCGGCCGCGAATTGCAGGATTTCTACCCGCCCAAGGGCCAGCCGGGCGACGCGCCTGCGCTGGAGGTCCGGGGCCTGACCGTGCCGGGCCGGGTCCGCGACGTCGGCTTCACCCTGCGCCGGGGCGAGGTGCTGGGCATCGCCGGCCTTGTCGGGTCCGGCCGCACCGAACTGGCCGAGGGGCTGGTCGGGCTGCGTCCCTCGACCGGCGAGATCCGGGTCGAGGGCCGGCCCGTCGCCATCCGCAGCCTGCGCGACGCCTTTTCCGCCGGCCTCGCCTATCTGACCGAGGACCGCAAGGAGGCGGGGCTGCTGCTCGACAAGGGGCTGCGCGAGAACCTGACGCTGGCGACGCTGGAACGCTTCGGCGGCTGGCGGCTGGACACCAAGGCCGAGGATGCCGCGCTGGACAGCGCGACGCGGGAATTCGACATCCGCGCCCCGCGCCGCGACATGCCGGCCGGAAAGCTGTCGGGAGGAAACCAGCAGAAACTGTTGCTGGCCAAGGTGATGCTTCCTGATCCTCGAATCATTCTCATCGACGAGCCGACGCGCGGCATCGACGTGGGCACCAAGCGGCAGATCTATGCCTTCATCCGCAAGCTTGCCGCCGAAGGCCGCAGCCTGATCGTCATCAGCAGCGAGATGACCGAGGTGATCGGCCTGGCCGACCGCGTGCTGGTGATGCGCGAGGGGCGGCTGGCCGGCGAACTGGCCGGAGAGGACATGACCGAGGACCGCATCGTCCGCCTTGCCATGGGCGTGACCGGAGAAGCCGCATGAAGATCGACCTGCATACCCTTGGCCCGCTTGTCGCTTTGGTCGCCCTGGTGATCCTGGGCGCGGCGCTGAACAGCGCCTTCCTGGCGCCGGCGAACATCACCAATGTGCTGGCGCGCTCGGCCTTCATCGGGCTGATCGCGGTCGGCATGACCTTCGTCATCACCGCGGGCGGGCTGGACCTGTCGGTGGGGTCCATGGCCGCCTTTCTGGCCGGCATCGCCATCATCGCCATGAACGCCGCCCTGCCGACGACCGGCCTGAACTGGGGAACGGTCCTGATCGGCATGGGCGTGGCGATCCTTGGCGGCGTCGCCGCCGGATACCTGAACGGCGCGCTGGTCACCAAGGCGCGGATCGAGCCCTTCATCGTCACGCTGGGCACCATGGGCATCTTCCGCTCGCTGGTCACGTGGCTGGCCGATGGCGGCACGCTGTCGCTGGATTACGGGCTGCGCACGCTTTACCGGCCGGTCTATTACAGCGGGATCGGCTGGATCACCTGGCCGATCATCGTCTTTGCCATCGTCGCGGTCCTTGGCGAATGGACCATGCGCCATTCCCGCTTCGGCCGCCATGTCGAGGCCATCGGCTCGAACGACCGGGTCGCGCGCTATTCGGCCATCGACGTGAACCGGATGCGGCTTCTGACCTATGTGCTTTTGGGCGTGCTGGTCGGGCTGGCGGTGGTGCTTTACGTGCCGCGGCTCGGCTCGGCCTCGGGCTCGACCGGGGTTCTGTGGGAGCTTGAGGCCATCGCCGCCGTCATCATCGGCGGCACCGCGCTGAAGGGCGGGCGCGGCCGGGTCTGGGGCACGGTGGTCGGTGTGCTGATCCTGTCGCTGATCGACAACATCCTGAATCTGGCCGATCTGGTCAGCCCCTATCTGAACGGGGCGATCCAGGGGGTCATCATCGTTCTTGCTGTCGTCTTGCAGCGGGAAAAACGCACCGCCGAGGAGCGGTGACTGGGGAGGAAGCAACAAATGAAACGCAGAAGCCTGATGAAAGCCGCGGCCCTGATGGCGGCGATGGGGATCGCCGCCCCTGCCGTCGCGCAGGAGGCCGAGAAGAAGATCATCGGCGTGTCGATCCCGTCCGCCACGCATGGGTTCATGGGCGGGCTGAACTGGCACGCGCAGGACACGATCAAGCGGCTGGGTGCCGCCTATCCCAACCTTGAATTCGTGCTCTCCACCGCCGGCGACCCGGCCAAGCAGGTCAACGACATCGAGGACATGATGGCCACGCGCAACATCGACGCGCTGGTGGTGCTGCCCTTCGAATCCGAGCCGCTGACCGCGCCGGTCAAGGCGGTCAAGGATGCGGGCAAGTTCGTGACCGTGGTGGATCGCGGGCTGAGCCAGGAGGGGATCGAGGATCTTTACGTCGCCGGCGACAACACCGCCTTCGGCCGCGTCGCGGGGGAATATTTCAAGGAGAACCTTGAGCCCGGCGCCAAGGTCGTGGTGCTGCGCGGCATCCCGACCACGCTGGACAACGAGCGCGTCGATGCGTTCCGGGCGGCGCTGGAGGGGTCCGAGGTCGAGATCCTCGACATGCAGCACGGCAACTGGAACCGCGACGACGCCTTTGCGGTGATGCAGGACTATCTGGCGAAATATCCGCAGATCGATGCGGTCTGGGCGGCCGACGACGACATGGCCATCGGCGTGCTCGAAGCGATCTCGGCCGCGAACCGGCAGGACGAGATGTGGGTGATCGGCGGCGCCGGCATGAAGGAAATCGTCAAGCGCATCATGGAGGGCGATAAGCAGCTGCCGGTGAACGTGACCTATCCGCCGGCGCTGATCTCCTCGGCCATCGAGATGACGGCGCTGAACTTCGTGTCGAATGCGCCGATGACCGGGCGCTTCATCATCAGCAGCCAGCTCATCACCCCCGAGAACGCCGAGCAGTTCTACTATCCCGACAGCCCGTTCTGAACGGCCGGCCGCAGCCCCGCCAGCTTGTCGGGGTTGCGGGTGATGAAGATGGCGGCGACGCGGCCTTCCTCGATCTGCAGGGCGGTGGTCTGCAGATGGCCGCCGACGCGGCTGAGAAAGCCGGGCAGGCCGTCGATGGTGACGGCGCCCAAGAACTCGGGCGGGGGGCCGGGCTTGCGCGCCAGCCCGGCATAGAGCCGGGCGACGCGCTCGGCCCCCGCGATCACGTTGAGGAAGGCCACCACCTTGCCGCCGCCGTCGGAATAGATCCGCACGTCGCGGGCAAGGATCCGGCCCAGCACCGCCGGATCGCCTTGCCGGCAAGCCTCGAAGAAGGCGCGGGCCAGCGCCTCGCCGGTCTCTTTCGGAACGGCATGGCGGGGCCGGTCGACGCGCACATGCGCGCGGGCCCGTGCGGCCAGCTGCCGCGTCGCGGCCGGGCTGCGGCCGATGGTTTCCGCGACCTCGTCCAGCCTTTCGCCAAAGACGTCGTGCAGCAGGAAGGCGGCGCGTTCCAGCGGCGTCAGCCGCTCCAGCGCCATCATCAGGGTCAGCGTCAGGTTGTCGGCGCGCAGGCTGTCGTCCTGGGGCTCGATCAGCGGCTCGGGCAGCCAGGTGCCGGGATAGGACTCGCGCCGGGCGCGGGCGGATTTCATCTGGTCGAGGCACAGGCGCGAGACCACCCGCGTCAGCCATGCCGCCGGCTCGGCGATCGCCGTCCGGTCGCTGCGGTCCCAGCGCAGCCAGGCCTCCTGCAGGATGTCCTCGGCCTCGGCATGGCTGCCGAGCATGCGATAGGCCAGGCGCAGCAGCCGGGGCCGCTGCGCCTGAAAGGTTTGCGTGGCGCGGTCAGGCCGCATCGGCCCGTTCCGCCGGCAGGCCCATCGCATGGCGGGCACGCAAGCCGACCTGCACGCGGTTCCACAGGTTGATCGCGCCGATGGCCAGTGTCAGCCAGGCGCGCTCGTCCGGGGAAAAGGCCGCCTCGACCGCCTGCCAATCCGCGTCCGGCGCCCCGGTCTGGGCGATCAGCGTCAGCGCCTCGGTCCAGGCCAGCGCGGCGCGCTCGCGGTCGGAAAACAGCGGGCTGTCGCGCCAGCCGGCGACCATGTGCAGGCGCAGATGGGTCTCGCCGTCCTGCAACGCCTCGGCCGTGTGCATCTGGATGCAGAAGGCGCAGCCATTGATCTGCGAGGCGCGCAGCTTGACCAGATGCAGCAGTTTCGGCTCCAGCGGTCCGGCCTGCAGCGCGGCCTCGAAGCCTGTCAGCGCGCGATAGCCGGTCCTGGTGCGGTCGAAATGATCGGTCATGCGGGGTGTCATCGGGTTGCTCCGTTCTGTTGCACCGACTTGACGAGGCAGCGCCCGGAAATGTGACATCCCTCCGCAAGAAAATCCACGGCCGCCGCCGGTCCACCCGGTCAGGCCACGCGCTTGCCCTGCACCCAGGCGCCGCGCAGCGCCCCCGCCTCGCCGATGCGGGCGACGCGGATCACGTCGGCGCGCGCCCCGGCCGCAAGCCGGCCGCGATCCCCGAGCCCCGTCGCCTCGGCCGGGGCCTGGGTCACGGTGGCGATGCCGCGCGCCATGTCGCCCCACAGATCGCCCAGAAGCAGCGCCGCCGACAGCAGCGACGAGGGCACGTAATCCGAGGACAGGATGTCCAGAAGCCCCGCCTCGGCCAGATCCGCCGCCGCGACATTGCCGGAATGGCTGCCGCCGCGGATCAGGTTCGGCGCCCCCATCATCACCCGGATGCCGTGGTCGCGGCAGGCGCGCGCCGCCTCGGCCGTGGTCGGGAATTCGGCGAAATGCGCGCCGTGCCCGGCCGAAACCGCGACCTGCGCCGCCGTGGTGTCGTCATGGCTGGCCAGCACCGCGCCATAGCGCCGCGCCTCGGCCACCGCGGTGGCTTCGTGCAGCGCGCCCAGCCTTTCGCGCAGGGCGCGCTGGCTGGCGACGTGATCGGCGAAGCCTTCATCCGACAGGCCGTGCTTGCCGCAGACATAGTCCTTGAGCTTCGAGAGGTCGCGGAACTGCCGCTCTCCGGGCGTGTGGTCCATCAGGCTGACGATGCCGATGCGGTCCCGGGGGCCGAATTTCGCCATCTCGGCCACCAGGGTTTCGGAACAGACCTCGGCCCGCAGGTGCAGGAAATGGCTGATCTTCAACGCGCCCCTGTCCCGCAGATCCAGGATCTCGTCGGCCAGCGCCCGGGCATATTCGCCATAGTTCGCCTTGCCGTCCGACACGACCGAGCCGACGCGCAGCGCGTCGAAGACCGTGGTGATGCCCACGCTGGCCAGTTCGCCGTCATGGGCCAGGATCGCCGCCTGATGCGGCCAATGCACCCGGGGGCGGGGCTGGATGTGCCGCTCCAGATTGTCGGTATGCAGTTCGATCAGGCCCGGCAGCACCAGATCGCCCTCGCAATCCAGCGCGCCCGTCGGCACCGTCCGGCCCGGATCGATGGCGGCGATGCGGCCATCGGCCATGCGCAGCGCGCCGCGGATCACCTCGTCGGGCAGGATAAGCGTGGCATTGGCAAGGATCGTCTCGGTCATTTCGTGCTGTCCTGTCTTGCGTCTGGCTCCATGGGCGGGCTGAATGCCAGCGCCGTGTCACAAGCCTGTGACACGCCAGCGATAAGAGCCTGCGCATGGAAATCATGAAGCGTTACGCCGTCTATTACGCCCCGCCCGAGGGGGAATTCGCCCGCTGCGCCGATGCATGGCTGGGCTGGGATGCCACCACGGGCCAGCCGCTGACCCCGCCGGAACTGGGCCTGCCGGCCGAGGAGATCACCCGCGACCCGCGCCGATACGGCTTTCACGGCACGCTGAAGCCGCCCTTCCGGCTGGCCGAGGACCGGGATGCCGAAGCATTGCACCGGGCGGTCGAGGCTCTGGCGGCGCGGCTTTCGCCGGTCGTCCTGCCCGGGCTGCGGCTGGCGAGCCTGGGCGGCTTTCTGGCCTTGGTGCCCGAAGGCGACACGGCGCCGCTGCAAACCCTGGCCGCGACGGTGGTGGCGGCGCTGGACGGCTTTCGCGCGCCCCTGACCGAGGCCGAGATCGCCCGCCGCCGCCCCGAGCAGCTGACGCCGCGGCAGCGCGAGCTGCTGGAGCTCTGGGGCTATCCCTATGTGATGGAGGAATTCCGCTTCCACCTGACCCTGACCGACCGGCTGGAGAAACCGCTGGCCGCCGAGGCGACGCGGATCCTGGAGGCGCATTTCGCCCCGGTCCTGCCCCGGCCCTTCAAGGTCTCGGACCTGTGCCTGTTCGGCGAGGCGGGGGACGGGCGTTTTCACCTGCTGCATCGCTATACCCTTTCCGGCTGAAGCGCGGCGAGGAAGCGCGCAAGCCCCTGATCGGGCGTGCCGTCGTTCATCACCACGCGCGGCGCGAGACCGGGCGGCAGCGGAAAGCCCGCCCGAGCCAGCCGCGCCGCCTGATCGGCGCCGCTTTCGCGCCCCCGCCCGGCCAGCCGCCGCGCCAGCACCTCGGGCGGCGCCGTCACCAGCAGCACCGTCAGGTCCGGGAACCGCGCCTGCGCCTCGGCCAGCACGGCGCGGCTGGCATTGATGAGCAGCGTGCCTTCGCCCGCCAGCGCGTCGGCCGGGATGCCATAGCCCAGCCCATGCGCGCGCCAATGCAGGGCGAAGGCGCCGGCCCGCTCGCGCGCGGCGAATTCGGCCTCGGTGACGGGCTCGAAATCCTCGCCGCCGGCCTCGGCCGGACGGGTGACGACGCGGCGGGCGGCGCGGATGTCGGGCCGCGCGGCGCAGGCCAGCGCCATCAGCGTGTCCTTGCCCGCGCCCGAGGGGCCGACCACGGCGACCAGCCGCCGGCTCATGCCGCCAGCCCCGGCGTAAAGCCGGTCACGTCGACCAGCCGGTCGCAGACCCGGTCCCGCGCCCCCTCGTCGTGGAAGATGCCGAGGATCGCGGCGCCGCGGGCCTTGGCCTCCTCGATCAGGCGCAGCACCACCTCGCGGTTCTGCGCGTCGAGGCTGGCGGTCGGCTCGTCCAGCAGCAGCGCCGGATAGTCATGGGCGAAGCCGCGGGCGATGTTGACCCGCTGCTGCTCGCCGCCCGAGAAGGTGGTGGGCGACAGCCGCCAGAGCCGTTCCGGGATGTTCAGCCGCGCCAGCAGTTCGGCGGCGCGGGCGCGGGCCTCGGGGGCAGGGGTGCCCAGCCGCAGCAGCGGCTCGGCCACCACCTCCAGCGTCGGCACGCGCGGCACCACGCGCAGGAACTGGCTGACATGGCCCAGCACCGCGCGGCGCAAGGCCAGGATCTGCCGCGGCTCGGCCGTGACCACATCGACCTCGCCGATGCGGATCGAGCCGGCCTCGGCCAGGTAATTGCCATAGACCATGCGCATCAGCGTCGATTTGCCGGCGCCGGACCGGCCGACCAGCCCGACGCATTCGCCGCCGGCCACGCGCAGATGCGCCCCCGCCATCACCGGGATCGCCACGCCGCCCTGATTGTGCAGGGTAAAGCTTTTCGAAAGGTTCCGGATCTCGATCATGGGCTACACCTGAAGGACAGAGGACACGAGAAGCTGGGTATAGGCATGCTGCGGATCGTCCAGCACCTGATCGGTCAGCCCGCATTCCACCACCCGGCCCGATTTCATCACCATCAGCCGGTCGGCGAGCAGCCGCACCACGGCAAGGTCATGGGTCACGATCACCACAGACAGGCCAAGGTCACGCACCAGCCCGCGCAGCAGGTCCAGAAGCCGCGCCTGCACGCTGACGTCGAGCCCGCCGGTCGGTTCGTCCATGAACACCAGCCGCGGCCCCGTCACCAGGTTGCGCGCGATCTGCAGCCGCTGCTGCATGCCGCCCGAAAAGACCGAGGGGCGGTCGTCGATCCGGTCCGCCGCGATCTCGACCCGGCCCAGCCAGTCGGTGGCGGTCTCGCGGATGGCGGCATAGTTGCGTGCGCCCACCGCCATCAGCCGCTCGCCGACATTGCCGCCGGCCGAGACGCCCATGCGCAGCCCGTCGCGCGGGTTCTGGTGGACATAGGCCCAGTCGCCGCGCAGCAGCCGGCGCCGCTCGGCCTCGGAAAAGGCCAGCACGTCGGCGCCGTCGAACAGGATCCGTCCCTCGTCCGGGCGCTGGTGGCCGGCAAGGCAGGACAGCAGCGTCGATTTCCCTGAACCGCTTTCGCCGACGATGCCCAGCACCTCGCCGGGATAAAGGTCGAAGCCGACGCCCATGCAGCCGATCCGGGCGCCGTAGCGTTTCGTCAGGCCCTGCACCGACAGCAGCGGTGCGGCGGTGATGGCGTTCTGCATCAGGGTCATGGCGTGGCTCCTTGCGGCGACAGGCGGCCGCGATGCCCCTGCGCCTGGCGCGAGGCACAGAAATCGGTGTCGGAACAGACAAACATGCGCGTGCCCCGGTCGTCGGTGATCACCTCGTCCAGATAGCTGCCGGCCGAGCCGCAGAGGTCGCATGCGTGATCGGCCTTCGAGGCGATGAAGGGATGGTCCTCGAAATCCAGACTCACGACGTCGGAATACGGCGGTACGGCATAGATGCGCGCCTCGCGCCCGGCGCCGAAAAGCTGGATCGCCGGGTTGCCGGCCAGCTTCGGATTGTCGAATTTCGGGATCGGCGAGGGGTCCATGACATAGCGCCCCTCGACCCTGACCGGATAGGCATAGGCGGTCGCGATCTCGCCATGCCGGGCGATGTCCTCGTAAAGCTTGACATGCATCAGCCCGTATTCCTCAAGCTCGTGCATCTTGCGGGTCTCGGTCTCGCGCGGCTCCAGAAAGCGCAGGGGCTCGGGGATCGGCACCTGATAGACCAGTATCTGGCCTTCGCTCAGCGGTTGCTCGGGGATGCGGTGGCGGGTCTGGATCACCGTGGCCTCCGCAGTGCGCTCGGTGGTCTCGACCCCCGCCGTGCGCTGGAAGAAGCGGCGGATGGACACGGCATTGGTGGTGTCGTCCGCGCCCTGGTCGATGACCTTTAGCCGGTCGTCCGGGGTCAGGCAGGCCGCCGTCACCTGAACGCCGCCGGTGCCCCAGCCATAGGGCATGGGCATCTCGCGGCTGGCGAAGGGCACCTGATAGCCGGGGATTGCCAGCGCCTTCAGCAGCGCGCGGCGGATCATCCGCTTGGTCTGTTCGTCCAGATAGGCGAAATTATAGGCTTGGTCGGTCATTCCGCCGCATCCTGCATCTGCACGGCCTCGCGCCGCATGCGCCGGACCAGTTCCAGTTCCGCCTGAAAATCGACGTAATGCGGCAGCTTGATATGTTCGAGGAAACCCGTCGATTGGATGTTGTCGCAATGGCTTAGCACGAACTCCTCATCCTGTGCGGGGGCGCCGGTGAAATCCTCGCCCAGCTCTTGCCAGCGCAGGGCGCGGTCGACCAGCGACATGGAAATCGCCTTGCGCTCGGACTGGCCCATGACCAGGCCATAGCCGCGGGTGAATTGCGGCGGCTCGGTCTTCGAGCCCTTGAACTGGTTCACCGTGTCGCATTCGGTCAGCTCGACCTCGCCGATCTCGACGGCGAAGCCCAGCTCGGGCAGTTCCACCTCGACCGCGACGCGGCCGATGCGCAATTCGCCCACGAAGGCATGGGTGCGGCCATAGCCGCGCTGCGTGGAATAGGCCAGCGACAGGGTGAAGCCCTCGTCCGCCCGCGCCAGCGCCTGCAGGCGCAGCGCGCGCGAGGCCGGCAGTTCCAGCGGCTGGCGCGTCAGGTCGGGGGCGGGCGTGTCCTCGGCCGGCTGCTGCTCGATCAGCCCGTCGCGGTCCAGCAGGCCGGTGACATGCGGCACCGGCTCGTCCGAGGCAGGCGCCATGGGGGCGGGCGGCGGCGTGCCTTCGGCGGCCAGCGCGAAGTCCAGCAGGCGGTGGGTATAATCGAAGGTCGGGCCCAGCACGTGCCCGCCCGGCAGATCCTTGAAGGTGGCCGAGACGCGGCGATCGACCGCCATCGCCGCCGTATCGACCGGGCGCGAGACGCCGAAGCGCGGCAATGTGGTGCGATAGGCGCGGATCAGGAACACCGCCTCGATCAGGTCGCCGCGCGCCTGCTTGATCGCCAGCGCGGCAAGGTCGGGATCATAGAGCGAGCCCTCGGCCATCACCCGGTTCACCGCCAGCGCCATCTGCTCGCGGATCTGGGCCACGGTCAGCTCGGGGACCGCGGGATCGCCGCGGCGTTCCTCGGCCAGCCAGGCATGGGCGGCGTCGATGGCGCGCTCGCCCCCTTTGACGGCGACATACATCAGGCGTCCTCCACATGGGTGCTGCGGGGCAGGGCGGCCAGCCGGTCGCCGCAGGTCAGGATGCAATCGAAGCCCAGCGGGAACAGCGCCCGGTTGGCGCGAAAGGCGGCGGTCTCGGGCAGCGAAAGCCGCACCTCGGCCTCGATGCCGGGGCCGGTCAGGCGGGCGCCCTCGGGCTCCAGCCGGTCCAGCTCGACGATCAGCGTGACCGAGCGGTCGGGATAGGGCGGCTCGCCGATGCGGAAACGGCTGACGGGTTGCAGCGCATCCCAGCGGCCAAGCGCGAATTGCGCCTGTTCGGCCGCAACCAGTGGCGCGCCGGTGTGAAAGCCGATCCAGCCGCGCAGCGCCTCGCAATCCGCGGCGCCGGCCAGATGCAGCGGCGTGGTGGCGTCGGTCAGCGTCAGCAGCGCCACCCCCGCCGCGACCGAGATCGGGGCAGGCGGCTGCGCGCCAGCGACGGCGAAGATGCGGCCGGGCCGGGCCATGGCCTCCAGCAGCGCGCGAAAGGCATGGGCGGATTGGGTGGAAGGGTCGGCGAAACCCCCGGTCAGGATGGCGTTCATGCGTCCTCTCCGCGCAGCATGGTGAAGAATTCGACCCGGGTCGCGGCGGCCTTGGCGGCACGGCTGGCGCGCGCTTCGGCGGCCTCGGCCCGAAGGGGGGTCAGCACCTTCGCCTCGATCCGCGGCGCGGCCTCGGTCTGCATCAGCGCATCGGCGATGGCGGCGCGGGCGGCATGGGCCTTGTCGCGGCCCTGCACGCAGGCATGGCCCACCGCACCGCCCGGCAGCCGGACCGAGCAGCGGGTCACGGTCATCTCGCCCAGGTTGAAGGGCGCGCCTGTGCCGCCGATACGGCCCTGCACCATCACGGTGCCGATCTCGGGCGCGCGCAGCAGCTCATGCGCGGGCAGGTCGGGCAGCAGCGCCGCCAGCCGCCCTGGCGGCGCCTTGGCCAGCGCCGAGATCCAGTCGCGGCGCGCAGCGGTTTCGGAAGGGGAAGAGTGGGACATTCCGGGCCTCGACAAGCTTGCGGGTTTGTCTAGATTCCTATACAACTATACAAGTGATAGCCTGCCCGCCGATTCGGCTCAAGGGCAGTCTTGTGAATTTTCGGTGACAGGGGGGTGCATGGCGCGCAGCGCGATCTGGAAATCCATCGCCGACACGCTGGCGGCCGAGATCGCCGGCGGGCATTACCACCCCGGCGACAAGCTGCCCTCCGAGGCGGTGCTGGCGGCGCGTTTCGGGGTGAACCGCCATACCGTGCGCCACGCGCTGGCCGCGCTGGCCGAGGCGGGGACGCTGCGCTCGCGCCGCGGTGCGGGGGTCTTTGTCGCGGCGCGGCCGACCGATTATCCGCTGGGCCGCCGGGTGCGGTTTCATCGCAACATCGTCGCCTCGGGCCGCACGCCCTCGCGCCGGCTGACGCTGACCGAGACGCGCGCCGCCAATGCCGAGGAGGCCGAGGCGCTGCGCCTTGCCGCCGGCAGCCCGGTGCATGTGGTCGAGGGCGTGTCGCTGGTCGATGGCCAGCCTGTGGCGGTGTTCCGCTCGGTCTTCGATGCCGGGCGCTTTCCCGACCTGTTGCGGCATGTGGTCGAGATCCCCTCGGTCACCGCGGCGCTGGCGGAATGCGGGCTGAAGGACTATACCCGCGCCTCGACCCGGCTGACGGCCGAGCTGGCGCCGGCGGTGATGGCGCTGACGCTGGAACTGCCCGAGGGGGCGCCGGTGCTGCGCTCGGTCTCGGTGAACGTGGACGGTGCGGGCGTGCCGGTCGAATACGGCACCACCTGGTTCGCCGGCGACCGCGTCACGCTGACCCTGCGCCCCGAGGACGTTTAGGCCCGGACATCGGGAACCGCGCCGTGTCCGCGGTGCGAAGGCGGAGGCGGTGAGGCGGTGCACGGCCCGGGGGCGAGAGCAGGGCCACGGACAAAAGAGCCGCGCCGCCGGACCTGCGGCTCCAGCTCCAGCTGGTCCGGCCGCGGCAAGGCGCCGAATGCCACCGGCATGACGCGAGGCGGCCGCGCGTCGCACCGCCGGCCGTCCGTGTCGCAAATTGCGAAGTGCTTCGGGCTCGATTCGTGCTGAATCACAGAAAGAAGGGCGGTGGGCCGGGTGGATCCGCCACGCTTTCATGAAAAACGACCCCGGGTTCGCACCCGTCGAACCCTTTTACAGGAGCCAAGTCATGTTGCGCGAATCGGATGTTCTGTCGATGCTTCTGCGCCGCAAGCCAGCCCATTCCCTTGCGCAGGAGCTGTATTGCGATCCCGGCGTCTTCCAGGTCGATCTGGAAAACATCTGGTATCGCGAATGGCTTTTCGCCATCCCGTCCTGCGAGATCCCGAAAGCCGGCGACTATGTCGTCCATGAGGTGGGCGTCTATTCGGTGGTGATCGTGCGCGGCACCGATGGCCAGATCCGCGCCTTCCACAATGCCTGCCGTCACCGCGGCTCGGTCCTGTGCAAGAGCAAGAAGGGCCGCAACCCGAAGATCGTCTGCCCCTATCATCAATGGACCTACGACCTGGACGGCCGGCTGATCTGGGCGCGCGACATGGGCCCCGAATTCGATCCGTCGCGGCATGGCCTCAAGCAGGTGCATTGCCGCAACCTGTCGGGGATGGTCTATATCTGCGTCGCCGACGTGGCCCCGGATATCGAGGAACTGGCGGCCGAGACGGCGCGCTACCTGGCGCCGCACGACCTGGAGAACTCCAGGATCGCCTATGAGAGCACCATCATCGAGAAGGGCAACTGGAAGCTGGTCTGGGAAAACAACCGCGAATGCTATCACTGCGCGGGCAACCATCCCTCGCTGTGCCGCACCTTCCCCGAGGACCCGCGCGCCATCGGCAACAACGACGACGGGGTCCTGGCCTCGGATCTCGACAAGCATGTCGCGCGCTGCGAAGCCATCGGCGCGCCCTCGGCCTTCAGGATCGCGGAACTGGGCGAATGGCGCTTCGTGCGCACCCCGCTGCTTGAGGGCGCCGAAAGCTACACCATGGACGGCAAGGTCGCCTCGACCAGGCCGAACTCGGGGATTCCGTTCCGGGATGCGGGCGCGCTGCTGAAATTCCGCTATCCGGGCACCTGGAACCATTTCCTGTCCGATCACAGCATCCTGTTCCGGGTGACGCCGATCAGCCCGACCGAAACCGAGGTCTGCACCAAGTGGCTGGTCCACAAGGATGCGGTCGAGGGCCAGGACTACGACCTGAAGCGGCTGACCGAAGTCTGGATCGCCACCAATGACGAGGATCGCGAGGTCGTCGAGAACAACCAGCGCGGCATCCTGACCCCGGCCTATGAGCCCGGCCCCTATTCGGAAATCCACGAGGGCGGGCTGATCCAGTTCACCGACTGGTATGCCAGCACGCTGGTTCGCGCGATCACCGGCCCCAAGACGATGGCGGCGGAGTAAGGAATGACGGTTCACAGCAACCTGGTCGTTTCCGACAGCAATGACATCTGGCGCGACACCGAGGAGCTGGTTTGCTGCTCGGTGGTGCCCGAGGCGCCCGATGTCGCGACCATCAGCTTCGTTTCCCCCAGCGGCGCGCTGTTCAAGTTCGAGCCGGGCCAGTTCCTGACCCTGGAACTGCCCGTGCCCGGCGAGACGGTCTGGCGGACCTACACCATCTCCTCCTCGCCCTCGCGGCCCTTGTCGATCTCGGTGACGGTCAAGGCGCAGGCGGGCAGCATCGGCACGCGCTGGATGCTGGACCACCTGCGCCCGGGGATGCGGATCAAGGCGACGGGTCCGCTGGGCGTCTTCACCATGCCGAGGAACGAAAAGAAGAAATATCTCTTCATCTCGGCGGGTTCGGGGATCACGCCCTCGCTGGCGATGACCACCTATCTGTTCGACCGGGCGACCGATATCGACGTGACCCTGGTGAACTGCGCCCGGCGGCCCTCCGAAATCATCGCGCGCAAGCAATTCGAGCACATGGCCGCGCGGGTGCCGTCGATCAAGCTCTATTTCATCGTCGAGGAGGACGATCCCTATCAGGTCTGGACCGGCTTCCGCGGCCGGCTGAACCAGATCATGCTGGGCCTGATCGCCGGCGACTACATGGAGCGCGAGGTTTACTGCTGCGGGCCCGAGCCCTTCATGGATGCCGTGCGCGAAATGCTCATCGCGCTTGGCTACGACATGGAGCACTATCACCAGGAAAGCTTCGCCAAGCCCATCGAGACCGTCGAGGATATCGAAGAGCATGACGACGTGGTCCCGGACGACCACGCCGCGGCCAAGATCACCTTCGCGGCCTCCAGCGTGGACGCCCTGTGCACCGAAACCGACACCGTTCTGGCCGTGGCCAAGCGGTCGGGCCTGAACATCCCCTCGGGCTGCACCTTCGGCGTTTGCGGCACCTGCAAGATCCGCAAGCTCTCGGGTCAGGTGCATATGGTGCATAGCGGCGGCATCTCGGACGACGATATCGAGGAAGGCTATATCCTGGCCTGCTGCTCGAAGCCGATCGGCCATGTCGAGGTCGAGGTCTGACGTCGGTTTCGGCGGACCAATCCCGGCGGGACCGGAAGCCGGTCCCGCATCCAGGACCGCGCCCCGGTTTTCGCAGGCTTCGGCCTGCCGGCTGCCGGTTCCTGATCGATGGCAGACTCCGGCATCGCCTTAACGGCAGCGGCGGCAGCCCGGAACGCCCTTCAGCGCATGTCGGTATTCGCGCCGATCTGCTGGACCGCCTGCGGCAGCAGCCGGGTCGGTCGACCCTTGGTGCCGAAAAGGCCGTCGTCCCATTGCCGCATGACCGCAGGGGGAAACATCTGCATCGGCGCCCCGCCCCCGAATGTCATGTGGCTTCATCCCCGTTCAGGACGGCAGGGACGCGACCAAGCGGGATCCGCATGCCGGAAGGGGTGACGAAGCTTTCGATCTCGGCCCGGGACAGCTCCCAATGCGCAACGGCAAGCTCTGCGGCGGCATCGGCATCGCCACGCTCGATGAGTGCGATGAATTGGTCATGCTGGTCGGCGGCGACCCGGCGCTGCTCGGCCAGAGCTTCGGCGCGCGGACTGTAGAAGGTCATCGCGATGCGCGTGTGATCGATCAGCAGCCGCCGCAGGCTGGGCATGAGATATTCATTGTCGGCCATCTCGCCGATGATCGCATGAAACCGCTGGTTCATCAGCGCGCGCCCGGCCACATCGCGATTGCGAATCGCCGCGCGGAACAGAAGCTGCGTATCCTTCAGCCGCATGATCTGGGCAGGCCTGGCATGTTCCGCGGCAAGCCGGCTCACCGCCGCGTAGATCATCGGCGCTGCCACGAAGAAATTCCGCAGCGTCTTGTGAGACATGGGGGCCACCTGCGCCCCGCGATTCTTGTGCAGGACCACATATTCCTCTCCTGCCAGCTGGTTCAGGACCTCCCTCAGGGGCGGGCGAGAAATCTCGTATCTTTCAGAGAGCTGGACCTCATCCAGATAGGCACCGGGCTCCAACTCCTGGGTCAGGATGCGCCGGCGCAGATCCTCCAGGCATTTCACCTTCTTGCTGGTCTGTCCTTCGCTCACTGCGTGCCTCCCACCCTGAGCACGACCCGTATTCAGGGCAAGCCAAGGCCTCTCAAGCACTGTAGCGAGAAGAAAGACATGTTGTCTACAATGGAAATCTGTGCTTTTTCCTCTTGGCGGAGGATCACATGAGACCGCCGGCGCTGGATCGAAGGCCGGAATATAAACGAGGTCTCGCAGCAGGAATTGCGCCGGCAGGGCCGCGGGCCCTTTCTTGGAGATGCGCATAGAAGATGTCAAAACCGCAACATTTTGTCTTCGCGCTTGTCGAGGACTATACGCATCTTGCCTTTGCATGCGCCGTCGATCCCCTCCGGATCGCCAATCTGATCAGCGGCAAGGAACTGTATCGCTGGTCCTATGCTTCCCTGGACGGGGAAACCGCCATCAGCTCGGACGGCACCGCAATTGTCGTTCAGCACAAGTTCGAAAGCATTCCCCCGTGCGACCGGGTATTCGTCCTTTCGGGCATCAACATGCGGCACAAGGATTTCCGCAACCTGATCGCCAGCCTTCGCACCCTGGATCGAGGCGGAAGAACGAAAATCGGAGCCCTGTGTTCCGGTGCCTATGTTCTGGCAAAAGCCGGATTCCTGAACGGCAAGCAGGCCGCCATTCATTGGGAATACCACGACAGTTTCATGGAGGAGTTTCCGGAAGTCAACCTGGTGCGGAACGTCTTCGTCGCCGACGAGAAATATATCACCGCGTCCGGCGGAACGGCCACCGCGGACCTGATGTTGAACCTGATAGAACAGGAACATGGCTACGACCTTTCCGTCGCGGTTTCCGACCAGATGGTCTATAATGCGGTTCGCGGCTCATCTTCCGCCCAGAAGGTCTCGTTGCAATCCCGAAGCGGAATGCGAAATTCTCATCTTGTTCGCGCTATCGAGATCATGCGCGAACGTCTGGACGATCCGATCCCTCCATCGGCGATCGCTCGCAAGATCGGAATTTCGACGCGGCAGCTGGAACGGCTGTTCGGAAAATATCTGAATACGGCGCCAAAGAAATATTTCATGGAAATGCGCCTGGAGAAGGCCAGGCATCTCCTTCTCCAGACCGAAATGTCGGTCACCGATATCGCCTTGTCGTGCGGCTTCGACAACCCTGGCAACTTCTCACGCGTCTACCGGACCGCTTTCGGAGTAACGCCCATGATGCAACGAGGGAAGCTGGGGTAGGGGGCCGAGCACTGGACCCTTACACAGCCGCCAGCCGCAAGTTTGCGGCCAGCCCGGAAGATGTCGCTGTTCACATGAAGAACGTCGCTTTTTGCGATGTCGAGGTAGAGTGATCGCTCTACCTTCGCTTCATGAGGAGCACGAAACTGAGAATCGCGAGGAATCTTGATCGGCAATTCGCCGAAATGGGTTTCGCAACCCAGGGGGTGGAGGCATTGCGCGAGGGCGCGGATGTGTCGCTCAGAACGCTTTACAAGTATTTTCCCAGCCGTGAGGAAATGGTCGTGGGGGCTCTGGAATATCGCGATGCCGCTTATTTCGACTGGATTTCCGGGGGGCCGGCGGATGGCATCGATCACGTGCTTTATCCCCTGAAGCGATTGGGCGACTGGCTTGAGGAGGTTGCGAATACCGGCTGTCTGTTCATGAATGCGCTGGCCGCCTATCCGGAAAGCCCTGCGATTCGCGAGACGGTCCTTTCCCATAAATCCCGCTTGGAGAATGCATTCCGCGAGCGACTGCACCATGTCGCACCGGATCGAGATACCGGGGAACTGGCCCAATCGCTGTTCCTGCTGCACGAAGGACTGACCGAGACCGCTCGATTGCGCGGCCCCGCCAGGGCCACCGCGACCGCCATTCGCGCCGCGCGCGCGCTGTTGGCTTCGGAAGGTCTCCTCCCGGCAAAAGACGACCCTGCCCTTGAAGGATGAGGCAAAACAAGAAATGCGCCTGCGTGAGATCCATATCTACAAGCATGATCTGCCGGTCAGGAACGGCCCCTATACGATGGCGAACGCCAAGGTCTGGTCGCTGGACACGACCCTGGTCCGCCTGGTGGCCGAGGACGGAACCGAAGGCTGGGGCGAGACCTGCCCGGTCGGTCCGACCTATGCCGAGGCCCATGCTCAGGGTGCCCGCGCCGCGCTGACGGCGATGGCGCCGGGCCTGATCGGGGCGGACCTCTGGCCGCTTGCGCTGCAGCGCAAGATGAACAGCCTTCTGAACGGGCACAACTACGCGAAGGCCGCAATCGACATCGCGGCCCATGACCTGATCGGCAGGAAGCTCGGCATCAGCGTCGCCGACCTGCTGGGCGGCGCGGTCACGGATCGGGTGCCCAGCTATTACTCGACCATCGTCGGCGACCCGGACGAGACCGCCCGCATCGCCGCCGAGGTGCGCGACGAGGGCTATCCCCGCATCCAGGTCAAGGTCGGCGGGCGCCCGGTCGAAATCGACATCGAGGCCATCCGCAAGGTCTGGGAGGTCATCCGGGGCAGCGGCATGCGCATGGCGGTCGATGCCAATCGCGGCTGGACCACCCGCGACGCGCTGCGCGTCAGCCGCGAATGTCCCGAGATTCCCTTCATCATGGAACAGCCCTGCAACACGATCGAGGATCTGCGCAAGATCCGGCCGCAGGTGGCGCATGGCATCTACATGGACGAAAACAGCCTCGACCTGAACACGGTCATCACCGCGGCAGGCACGGGGCTGGTCGACGGCTTCGGCATGAAGGTCACGCGCATCGGCGGGCTGCATAACATGCGCGCCTTCCGCGATATCTGCGAGGCTCGCAACCTGCCGCATACCTGCGACGACGCCTGGGGAGGCGATGTGATCGCGGCCGCCTGCGCCCAGGTCGCCGCCACCATGCGCCCCGATCTTTGCGAGGGCGCCTGGGTCGCCGCCTCCTATATCGACGGCAATTTCGATCCCCAGAACGGCATTCGCATCGAGGACGGCCATATCAACCGGCCGACCGGGCCGGGTCTGGGCGTTACGCCCGATGCGGCGCTTCTGGGCGCACCTATCGCCAGTTTCTGAAGCACGAGGAACGAGATGAGCTTCTCAGGAAAAACCGCCCTGGTGACCGGGGCGGCTGGCGGGATCGGCGCCGCGATCGTGGCCGGCCTGCGCGCGCAGGGCGCCCGGGTTGCGGTCGCCGACCGTGACGTCTCGGGGATCGAGGCAGAGCTACGGCTGCCCGGCGACCTGCTGGACGAGGATTATGTCGACGGGCTGGCGCAGGCGGCCCATGACGCCCTTGGCCGGCTGGACATCGTCGTGAACAACGCGGGCGTGATTACCCGCGGTCCGGTGACCGAAACCACGGATGCGGACTGGGTCCTGTCCATGGGCGTCAATGTCGAGGCGCCCTTCCGCATCTGCCGCGCCGCGATCCCGCTGATGGCCGGGCAGGGCGGTGGCGTCATCATCAACACCTCGTCCTGCTGGGGCGGCAAGGCGCCGGGACCGAACCATGCGCTTTACTGCATGACCAAGGCGGCCATCGCATCGCTGACGCAATGCATGGGCATGGACCATGCCCATCAGGGCATCCGCATCAACGCCGTCTGCCCCAACGAGGTGAACACGCCGATGCTGCGCAGCGGCTTCGCCAGGCGCGGTTTCGATCCCGACCGGGCGGTTGCCGAACTGGGCAAGACCGTCCCCCTTGGCCGCATCGCCGAGCCCGAGGATATCGCGGATGTGGTGCTGTTCCTGGCCTCGGATGCGGCGCGCTACATCTGCGGCGCCCTGATCGAAATCAACGGCGGGAAACCGGTGGCATGATGCGGTTCAAGGACAAGGTGGCGCTGGTCACCGGCGGACGGTCGGGCATCGGCCAGGCCATCGCCCGCCGGCTGAGGGACGAGGGCGCCCGCGTCTTTACCGCGCAGCGCGGGCAGGACGCGGAATTCGAAAGCCTTCCGGCCGATTTCACCGATCCGGCAAGCCCGGCGCAGGTTCTGGCCGAGCTGATCGCGCGCGCCGCTCGGCTGGACGTCCTGGTCAACAATGCCGGGATGATGCAGGAATCCTCGATCGAGGCGATGAGCCTCGGCGACTGGCAGCGCAATCTGATGGTCAACCTGACCGCGCCGTTCCTGATGATCCAGGCCGCGCTGCCGCATCTGCGCCGGACGCGGGGCAGCATCGTGAATGTCGGCTCGGTCGAGGGGCTGGGATCGAACCCGTCGCATGCCGCCTATTGCGCCTCGAAGGCGGGGCTGCACGGGCTGACGCGGGCGGTGGCAGTGGATCACGGGGCCGAGGGCATCCGCTGCAATGCCGTGGCGCCCGGCTGGATCGACACGGAGCTGAACGTGGATTTCATCGAGAGCAGGCCCGATCCGGCAGCTTTCCGTCGCGACATCGGCCGAATTCATCCGGTGGCGCGCACCGGAAAGCCGGAAGAGGTCGCCGCGCTGGTCGCCTGTCAACGGCGGAGCAAAAGTCGGCCGGGGCGGCGGCGTAAAGTCCGGCCAGTTGGGGGGTGCGCCATGGCGCGCGCGCTGGCCACATAGCTGGCGCGAGCCATGGCGCACTGGCCCCTTAGGGCCAATCGTGGGTAGATATTTTATGGTGATCAGCGCTGTTTACGGGCTGTGCTGTTGGCGAGGCGATAGCTTTCGCCGTTCATCTCGATGATGTTGACGTGGTGGGTCA